>JAQCEY010000003.1 GCA_027620075.1 Pseudomonadota bacterium
CGGTGTCATCCCATGATAAAAAATTTAGTAAAACTTTTCGATATTAAAAAAGTTTCCTAACTTTTTTAAATGTGGATTCCACTATAATTTGTTTTACTAAACAAATTCGTGGAATGACAATAATAGGTAAATTAAATGCAAAGTTATTATATTTCAGCACCTATCTTTTTAAGTAAGGAAGATTCTAAAACTAGTTCAACAATGACAAAATAATATATGAAAAAAATACTAATACCATATGCCTGTGGCGAAGGTGCTAAAGATAACGGTTGTGCAGATGCACCGAAACATCTGAAAAAAATAGGTCTTGGTTCGCACATTAAAGCAAGGTGGACGGGTGAATATAAGTCGGATAAAACCGATAAGTACGAAATTATAAAAGATAGTTGTAACAGATTATCAGATGATGTTAGCAAAGTAGTGAGTAAGGGTAATTTTCCTATAGCTATAGGCGGCGACCATTCTATGGCCGTGGGAACGTGGAGCGGAGTAACAACCGGACTTAACATGCAGGGGAATTTCGGTCTTATATGGTTTGATGCACATATGGACGCGCACACGCCGCAAACTTCTCATTCGGGTGCATATCACGGTATGCCGTTAGCACATCTGCTAGGCTATGGCGATGAAGGTCTATGCTCTATAGGCAGCAATATGCCTAAAATATCACCTGCCCATCTTTGCCTTATCGGTATCAGGAGCTTTGAAGAAAAAGAAGCCAACCTGCTGCAAAAATTAGGCGTGCGTATCTTTTACATTGATGAGGTTAAAAGAAGGGGGCTGCAAGACGTGATAAGCGAAGCACTGGAAATAGTGAAAAACAATACTCAAGGATACGGCATAACGATAGATGTAGATGTCTTCGACCCTTCAGAAGCACCGGGGACGGGTACAAAAGAACCTGACGGTCTGCATAGGGCGGAAGCCGTAGAGGCGTTCTGTGTTTTTAAAGGTGATAAAGACCTAAGAGCGGTTGAGCTTGCCGAATATAATCATCATCTGGGCAACAAAGGAATAACTTCAAAACTTATTTTCTATATATTAGGGGCGATTTTTAAGTAACTTTTTATACGAAATCCAATCATTTTGCCATCTTAACTATTAGTTAACTATTTAATAGTAATATTAAAGCAACAATATAAATTTGGTTGGGAGATATAATTATGTCTTTAAAGGTATTAAAAGTAATAATCGGTGCGTCATTTTTGTCATTTGCGTCTGTAGGGGGTGCAATTGCCGATATGGAAGGGAATCAGTATTATCCGGAATCCGGTCAGGAAAACCGCACAGATGAGGAAATGATAGACCGTCATGACGAAGTTCTAAACGAAATGTATGACGATTATGAGCATAAACTAAAAGCCTCCGAGAAATTCTATAACGGGGAGCTTGTCAGAAGGGAAAAACTTCACGAAAGAAGAATGGAAAGACGCAGTATATCGGCAGAACTTAAGAAAGAAAGAGCCATGCAACGTTCAGATGCACATGCCGATTATCTACAGAAAAAAGCAGAACTGGCAGAAACTCAGTTCGAAAAAAAGAACTATTATGTTGAAGCTATGAAAGAAAAAAGAGAGTATTTCAGAAAAAAAGAAGCTGAAAAAACGGGTATGGACCGGCACGAAGAAGACCCTTATAATAGCAAAGAAACCAATGAGATGAACATGCAACAATAAAGTAAGTTACTTTATGGAATATATTGATGAGTTATTAGTAGCGATAGATGAGCAGGTTTCATATATACTTGTCGGTTCTATATTTACGTTTGTAGCACTGTTTATATTCAGAAAAATTATATCAATGTTCTTGTTCGTTGTGTTCGGACTAATCTTATTTGCCGTTGTAAAACTTACCGTATTGCAACCAAGTACAACCGGAGATACTGCCGAGGGTGTTATAAAAAAGAAGATGAATAGTGTACAAGAAGCTATAGACGAATCTATAGAAGGTGTGAAAAACATAAAAGAATCTATGCAAGAAAAAGTAGACGGTGCTAAAGAAACCAGAAACAAAATAGATAAAACCCTTGATAAGTTCAAAGAAAAAGAAAAATCCGAATTTGATAAATTTATGCAGGAACTGGAAAAAGAAAAGAAAAAATCGGATTTTGACGTATTTATGCAGGAACTGGAAAAAGAATGAACTTATGAAAAGCGCTGATAATAATAAGCAATTTTAATTGCAATCTTTCAATGGATTTAGCGTTGAATTAATGATAAAAATGATTTTCCTTAAATGATATTGAGGTTCTATATATCTCTAAAGAAATCTGTGCATTATATACGCATCAACAAGCCCAAGTTCTTTATGGTCGAACGCCTGAGGGATAGTTCCCACTACCTCGAAGCCCATTTTCATCCATAATGCTACGGCTTTATGGTTGGTACTTACTACGATATTGAACTGCATGGCTTTATAGCCCTGTTTTCGGGCTTCATTTAAAGAATGCTCACACAATGCTTGCCCTATATTTTGTTTGCGGTAGTCGTGATGCACCATATACGCAGCATTACAGACATGCGAACCACGCCCCACCTTATTTTGCCTGATTAGGTAAAAACCTACTATTTTACCTTCTAAAACGGCAACGAACGGAGTAGTTTCCTCCATCCATAGCTTATGGGCTTTTTCACGTGTCGTATCATCTTTATAAATAAAACTTGTTCCTTCATTGACTATATGATGGAATATCTCCCATATCCCTTCAAAATCATCATCTTTAGCTTTTCTTATTTTCAACGGCATAACGAACCTTATGTATAGTTATTTATACACTATTTAGCACAAAATAACTAAATTCTCCACATAATTTTTATGTGCTACCTTTTGAAAAAATTAGCTTTATCCTTAACTCTATCCTGCCAGCTTTTTTCCGGCTCAAGAGAAGTGTGGGGCGTCGATTTTAGAACTCCTCTCGGATTATATTTATCAAGGACAGAAAGTTTAGTCTTCTCATCATGATGTTGTATATTATGCTCAATAGGGGCTTCAAGCCTTCCCATGTTTCTGGCTGCCACCAGAGGTACGGTTATTGCCATTCTGGGTATCATTGCCGCACCTATGCCTGAGCCACCCTTTACCGCCCGTGCAAAATTTGTTTTCAGAGTTTCCATGCTATAATTATTTTTAGCGTCCTTGCCCCAAAAATGTATAAGCTCAAGCGGAGTGCATGCAAAGGCGGTAAATGCCCCCGTTAACAAAGATGCTTTATATACGTCGTTATCTTTTATTTTACCGTCTTCTCCCCGAAATTGAGAGTTTATATAGTCCCCTCCCATAGTAAAACTTGTTATTGCAGCGGCACTTCTGCCTGTGGCCGATATTACCCTGCTTGACGGATAAAGATTTCCTACATTTCCTTTTGATATTGATTCCTTATAGCTATCAATAACTTTTTTAAAGCCGTTTTTGGGGTCTAAAGCTGTAGCTATCCCTATTGTTTCCACAGGACATAATATCGCCGCCCCTGCCAGTATGAATGCTGATTTTTCAGCACTTTTGATAATATCGTCTTCAGAATCACCGAGCATTCTGTCACTGGTTATTGACAGCCCTAATCTTACTGCCTGCATCAAAGGCGTATGTATCAATCTTGCCGATATACCGCTATAGGAATTTTGTACCTTTTGTGAAAAACCGTGTTGTTGGTAAAACGGTTTTACATGCCCTTTGTAATATTCTCGTAAGTTGGAATAGTTATTTCTTTCCTGCGGGTCAAGTATCCTTAGTTTTGCAGAATGCAGAGGGTAGGTTCCTACGGTAATTAACGAACTATATGCTGCATTTTTTGCCAGAGTATTAAATAAGCTAAAATCACTGTTTTTATTATCAGCGTTATCGGATTTTGTTTGGGCATTTTTTTTTAAGCTATCTTTCTCTGTAGCAGTCACTAATCATTCATAAATTGAGTCAAAGCGTTTATTACGGCTTTATTCTCATCTTCCAGACCTATAGTGATTCTCAGGAATTGATCAAGTCCGTAATTAACTACCGGACGTACGATGATACCTTGTTCCATCAAAAATTCAAATGCATAATTTGCTTTTTGTGCATTTTTAAAATCAACCAGAATAAAATTACCCACGCTTGGGACTGATTCAAGCCCTATATTGTTTAGTTCTAATGCCATATTCTCAAGTTGGGCATTATTGAAATCCTTTGTTTTTTTAGTGAACTCCACGTCTTTTACGGCTGCGGTTGCCGCACTTATAGCGGCTGACGATACGTTAAAAGGACCTCTTGTTCTGTTTAGCACATCGGCAACCGATTCAGGGCAATATGCCCAGCCTATACGCAGTGCCGCCAGACCGTATATTTTTGAGAAGGTACGGGTCATAACGGTATTTTCACCCAAATCCACAATATCCTCACCTGCCGTATAATCGTCTTTTTCAACATATTCAGCATAAGCACCGTCTAATACAAGCAATATATCGTCCCGTAAATTCTGACGCAGGCGTTTTACCTCCCCGCCCGATATATAGCTGCCTGTCGGGTTATTAGGGTTAGCGATGAATACTATTTTTGTTTTATCGGTAACGGCATTTAAGATATTATCTACAGATGTTTTTAAATCCGTTTCAGGAACGCTAATCGGTGTTGCACCTACTGTCAGGCTGTATATCCTGTACATAAGGAAGCCATGTTCGGTATAGATAACCTCGTCACCTGCTCCTGCATATGCAAGGCAAAGGAACGATATAATCTCATCGGAACCTGCACCGCAAACTATGCGGTCGGGGTTCAACCCATATACTTGCCCGATAGCTTCACGCAATATTGTTGCACCGCCATCGGGATATCTGAATAATTTTCCGGCTTCGTTCTTATATGCTTCTATGGCTTTGGGGCTTGCACCAAGTGGTGTTTCGTTAGATGAAAGCTTGATTGTTTTAGCTTCATTCTTCGATTTTGACAGACCGCCCTTATATGGCTGTATTTTCAATATGGATTCTTTTGGTTTTAATGTCATGTTCTAACCTGCTTATGATATCAAGCACATAGATATAGCGGAAATTATGGGATTTGTCACCGATGAACTTGTTTATCGAAAACTCTTATATTAAAAAACTAATTCCACTTTGCCACAGGTGGTAATGACATCAAAATAGCTTCGGTATTGCCGCCCGTCATAAGACCGAACTTTGTCCCTCTGTCATATACAAGATTGAACTCGGCATAACGCCCTCGTTTGAATAGCTGATGTTCTCTTTGCTCTTGATTCCACTCCTCAAGCATGTTGCGACGCACAATTTTCGGGTAGATATCAAGGAAAGCCTTACCCACATCTTGTGTAAAATCAAAATCATTTTCCCAATTACCGCTATCTAAATAATCATAGAATATACCGCCTACTCCACGTGATTCGTTCCTATGCTTTATAAAGAAATATTCATCACACCATTTTTTGAATTTAGGGTAATATTCGGGGTCATGCTTATCACATGCTTTTTTGAAAGCTGCATGAAAATCTTTTGTGTCTTCCTCTACTTCATACATAGGATTCAAGTCACCACCTCCTCCGAACCAGCTTTTTGACGTTACAATGAATCTGGTGTTAAAATGTACGGCAGGAACTAACGGGGAATGCATATGTGCTACCAGCGATATGCCTGTTGCAAAGAATTCAGGGTTTTCTTCCGCTCCGGGAATTTGCTTCGCAAACTCATCACTGAATTTTCCGAAAACAGTTGAGATATTCACGCCTACTTTTTCAAAAACACGCCCTCGCATAATAGACATCTGACCGCCGCCACCGCCTTCTCTTTCCCAGTTCTTACGCTCAAACCTTCCAACGGGCTTATCAGAATCGGTCAATTCGTCTTCGATTTTTTCAAATTCAGAGCAAATACTATCCCTTAGTCCTTCAAACCATGCGGCAGCCCTGCTCTTTTTCTCTTCCATCAGATTACCTTGTTGTTGTTTCACTTTTACCATTTTTACACACACTCAATATTAAAAACATTCGACAGCAAACTATGTCATTTTAATAGAGCAGTAATTGACAAAACTCAAATAATATATTAACAAGCCGGAAATAATATAAAAAAATTCATAAACAAAGAGCCGATAATATGAAAAGAACCTGACCGTTAAAGAAAGTATAAAGCCTAATGAAAGTCCTCTGTTTCGTTAATCAAAAATCACCGCCCGTTGAAGAATAAAAACTTACTCTTCTTCGGCAAGTAATTTTTCCGCATCAAGTGCTGCCATGCAGCCCATACCTGCGGCAGTTACCGCCTGACGGTATCTTTTGTCCTGCACGTCACCTGCGGCGAACACGCCTTTTATGTTGGTATTGCAAGTTCCGGGTTTAACTTTGATATAGCCTTCTTCGTCCATATCTATCTTACCTTTAAACATAGCCGTATTAGGTTTATGACCTATCGCTATGAAAACACCGTCGGCAGGTTTTTGAGTTATCTCACCGGTTTTTGCATTTTTCAATTTAACGCCCGTAACGTTCAGCGGATTTTCATCGCCTGTTATTTCTTCTAGCTCGGTATCCCAGATAACCTCTATTTTCTCATGCCTGAAAAGCCTGTCCTGCATAACTTTTTCAGCACGCAATGAATCACGTCTATGCACCAGATTAACTTTACTTGCGTGATTTGTCAGATATAAAGCCTCTTCAACTGCGGTATTTCCGCCGCCTATTACATATACTTCCTTATTTTTGAAAAAGAAGCCGTCACAAGTTGCACAGCCTGAAACACCATATCCCTGATATTTTGTCTCGCTTTCAAGCCCCAGCCATTTTGCCTGCGCTCCCGTACATATAACTACAGTATCTGCGATAAATTTATCACCTGTTTCAGATATAGCCTTGAACGGACGTGATGAAAAATCCACTTCTTTTATATGGTCGAATATTACATTAGTTCCCACATGCTCTGCCTGTTTTTGCATTTGTTCCATGAGCCATGGACCTTGAATAGCATTTTCAAATCCGGGATAATTCTCTACTTCGGTGGTTATGGTTAGCTGACCGCCCGGCTGCATTCCCTGTACTAATATAGGTTCGATATTTGCACGTGCCGCATATATCGCCGCCGTGTAGCCCGCCGGCCCTGATCCTATTATCAACATTTTAGTACGATGTTCAGCCATTTTTATTCCTTTTGATTTCAGTAGTATAATCTGTTAGCGTCAGTGCAAGTGCCTACTGACACTTAACACCGACACTTAACACCAATTAAAGACTCGAAGCGTTCTTATCCAAGTATTTGGCAACACCTTCAGGAGATGCTTTCATTCCTTCAGAACCCCTGTTCCAACCGGCAGGACAAACTTCGCCGTTTTCCTCATGGAAGTTAAGAGCATCTACGATACGTAAAGCTTCATCAATGCTACGTCCCAAAGGAAGATCGTTTACAACCTGATTGCGAACAACACCTTTTTTATCGATAAGGAACGTACCGCGAAGTGCAACGCCTGCACCTTCTATCAACACATCATAATTTCTTGAAATCTGTTTTGTAAGGTCGGAAACGATAGGGAACTGAACCTGACCGATACCGCCGTTATTTACAGGAGTGTTTTTCCATGCAAGGTGGCTGAATTTTGAATCAACGCTAACAGCTATAACCTCAACGTTACGGCTTTTGAACTCGCTTAATTTGTTATTGAATGAAATGATTTCCGACGGGCATACAAAAGTAAAATCAAGGGGGTAGAAAAATAATATACCGACTTTGCCGTTTAAGTATGATTTAAGGTTAAAACTATCATTTATCTGATTATCCGGCATTACAGCAGAAGCCGTAAAATCAGGGGCCTCCTTTCCAACTAAAACACTCATTATAGAGCCTCCATAAAATTTTGTTACAACATAAAATTAGTAGTTATTTATATGGGGCATGCACCGCCTAGTGTCAAGTAATGAATCATTAATATTTTTTTAAGATATTTCGGCATTGATATTAATTTCAGACCGCCTAATACTTAAATTATAATCCCCCTTATCTCTTCACAAACTTTTGTCCGCTCCCAAACAAAACCGACCGGCTTTAAAGATTTTATAGGTTTAGCCACCCAAGCTATATTAGTTATAAAAACTTCCTCGGCATCTTTTAGGTCATCAAGTTCAAAATCGCCCTGAACAATCTCATAAGGTGATTTTTCAATAACCGCCTCACGCATTACCCCTTTTAGGATGTTATTTGCAGGGGTATATAGCTTCCCCTCTTTGAACCAGAAAATATTTCCCGAACTGCCTTCACATATTTTCCCTTCAATGCCGAGCAGCAACGCTTCAAAACATCCGTTTTCAATTGCGTGCATTCTGGCAAGCGTTGAGTTTAGACCTTGTGCGGTTTTGATGTCCGAAGGCATGCATATATCGGGGATTTTCCTATATGAGCTAAGCCAAAGGTCAACAGGTTCATCGCTTACATTCGCACTTTGTAGCGTCTGTATAATAACTGTAGGCTTACCGCATTTGGGCAGATATCCTTCACTTCCTACACCACGGCTTATGGCTATGCGTATAAATCCTTTCTCAACTGCATTTTTTTTCAGTAACTCATTACATATACGTTCTATTTCCATGGTATCAAAATTTATTCCGATAGCTTCCAGACCCCTTCTTATCCTTTGCAGGTGGCTTTTAAACCTGAACATTTCCCCTTTATTTACCCTTATTGTATCGAAAATACCGTCGCCATAGCGGAAGCCACGGTCGTCAAAAGATATGGCTGCCTTACTTTCATTTATGAAGCTGCCATTGTAAAAAACACTCTTGCTGTCACATAAATTTGACAAAATAATCCTTTCCTTATTAATGTTTTTAGTGTATATGAGTCCGCAAGTATAATGAAAAATATAAATTTGTATATGAAAGAAGGCTATAATTCGGTCATATCCCTAGAAGGATTGCTACTCAAGGTTAATATCGGCATAACCGAACAGGAACGTGATATACCGCAGGATATCAAAATAAGCTTAAAGTTCTTTTACAAGGATTTCCCTTCCGGATGCAATACGGACAATATAGCCGATACGGTCTGTTATCATAAAATAGCCGATATTGTGACTAGTTATTGCAAGAGTAATAAAGTTAAATTATTAGAGTATTTGTGTTTAGGATTACATAGGAAAATACGTTTAATCGCACCCGAAGATGTAGTTATCTGGATAAGAGTAGAAAAGTGCAATCCGCCGATAGACGGAATGTTAGGCGGTACAAGTTTTGAATATGGTGATTTTTAGGAGTTATAATGGTTATTCTAGGACTGGGAAGTAATTTCGGCAACAGAATGGATTATCTGTCAAAAGCGGTAAATAAGCTAAGTAAGTCGGTATTGGCGGCAGTTGAGATGTCTAATATATATGAATCGACTGCGATATTGAAGAACGGTTCGCCCGATTCTTGGAACCAGAAATTCCTTAATATGGCAATACGCGGTGAGACTCATCTTTCGCCTTCCGAATTGTTAAAACAAATAAAGATGATAGAAAAGGAACTCGGTCGTCTGGACAGAGGCGTTTGGGCTCCAAGGGAGATTGATATCGACATATTGGCTTATGATAATATTTACATAAATAATGACGAGCTTACAATTCCCCATAAGCATTTATATACAAGACCGTTTGCCCTAGTGCCGCTGGCGGAACTTGCCCCTAACTGGCAGTGTCCGATGGACGGTGCGTTCAAGGGCAAGACTGCCTATGAAATAACAGATCAGTTGATAAGCTCCTGTAATGAAGAACTTATAAAGACCGATAATAGAATTACTATAAGCGATATCTTGGTGGCGTAAAATCGAACAAAAGGAAGGTAAAAATAGATAGCGAGTTATTGAACGATACGGTTGAAGCTATTATAAACTTTAAAGCTAAATCTAGTACTAATGGAATTAACAATTTAAAGGAAAGTACCGTAGAAAAAATTAATAAATATTATGCGGTGTTTCGCAGTGAGTTTTTCGATGAGGAAAAAAACGCCTTTACAAGAGAGGCTCGGCAGCGGAAAAATATGCAACCTTTAAACGCATATGCAGATCTTGCATTATATAAATCTCAGATTGAAATTTCAGGAATTGACGGCTTGTCTGCCGAGCAGGCTCAATATCAATATAATTTAAGTCAATCTTTGTTGGAAGAAGCAGAAAGCATAAAAAAAATACAAGGCAAGCATCTTAATGCCCTACAAATAACTAAAAAAAAGATTAATCAAGCAAATGAATATCCCGAACTTCATATCGAATATCAGGCGAAAAAAAACATTTCAAATCAGCTTAGTTTTTAACGTTATTTGCCGCTTTATTAAATAGAAGTTAATTCTTCGAAGTAATTTATACATCAAGTACCCTTAGTTCATTGACAAACCGCTTAAAACATCGTAAATATACCTGACAAAATCACTATGTTATTATGAGCGGATAATATGTTTATACAAACGGAAACAACACCAAACCCTGCCACCTTGAAGTTTATTCCGGGTGAGTCGGTGCTTGGCAGTTCTACGGCTAACTTTAATAGTAAAGAGGAGGCTGTGCGTTCGCCTCTTGCAACGGCTTTATTTGATATAAACGGTATTGAAGCGGTTTTCTTAGGCAGCGATTTTATATCTGTAACCAAGAATCAGGATAATGACTGGAGTCACCTTAAAACGGAAGTGCTTACAACCATTATGGAGCATTATGTTGCAGGCAAGCCCGTAATGTCGGGTGACGGCTCTAAAGCAAGTGCGGAGTCTAATGAAGATGATGACGAGATAGTAAAGCAGATAAAAGAGCTTATAGAAACTCGTGTACGCCCTTCGGTGGCACAAGACGGCGGTGATATAATATTTCACGGATTTGAGAACGGCATTGTAAAACTTGAAATGCACGGTGCGTGTTCGGGCTGTCCCAGCTCTACAATCACATTGAAAAACGGTATCGAGAACATGCTGAAACATTATGTTCCTGAAGTTGAGTCTGTAGAAGCTATTGAGATTTAGAATAAATTCCATTGACTAGTTTTAACTTATAGACGAAGATACTTTCTTGTATAAATAAAAAATATGGGGGATGTATTAATGACTACATTATATGAAAAGCTAGGCGGTAAAGCAGCGGTAAATGCGGCTGTAGATATATTCTACGAAAAAGTTATGGCTGACGACACAATAAATTATCTATTTAAAAACGTAGATATGCCTCGACAAATCGCCAAGCAGAAGGCTTTTTTGACATATGCTTTCGGAGGTGCTCCTAATTATTCGGGTAAGAACATGCGTGAAGCTCATAAGAACCTGAACCTAACGGAAGAGCATTTCAATGCTGTTGCCGGTCATTTAAAATCCACGCTGGAAGAACTAAGCGTTCCTGATGATATTCAGGACGAAGTTATGTTAATAGCGGCAAGCACGCATGATGACGTTTTGAATCTGTAGCCTTATTTTAACGATTATTATATAACTCCCTAATATTACTATCCAATTAAAAAACGACTACATTTAGTAGAAAAAGTGCTAGCCATACACAATTTGTTGTGATATTTTACTTCTTAAGCCAAGCAAGTAGCTAGGCGTTATTTTTTTAAGCCCCAGTGGCGTTTGAACACTAAAAAAGATAATGCTGTAGTCATGAAGAAACTTGTACTTGCCACATTAATGCTATCATTTTTTCCTTCTGCTTCATATTCGCAGCAGGACATACTTTCATCGCTTTCAACTAAACTGAAATATCTTAACCAACGCCAGTCCGTAATATCACATAATATTGCGAATGCCGATACACCCGGATTCAAGGCTCGTGACTTAGAGGAATTCAGGATAAATTCTGCTTCGGGTTCAAATATGGGCATAAAATTACAGGCAACCGCTCTGGGGCATATAGGCGGAGCAACCTCAGTTGCACATTTTAAAACCATCAAACAGGAAGATTCGTATGATACGTCTTTAGACGGCAATAACGTATCACTTGAAGAGCAGATGATAAAAATGGCAGAAACCGATATGGAATATAATAAGGTAGTAGGTATCATGCGTCAGTATAACGGGTTGGTCAGATCTGCTATAGGAGGTAACAGGTAATGAGATATGTGTTTATTATTTTCGTAGTTTTATTTCCGTCCTTATCCCAAGCCCTTGGGCTTGACGATGCTTTTGAGCGTTCTACGGCGGGTATGAAGGTGCAAAGCCAGCGTATGAAGATTATTTCACAAAATATCGCAAATGCCGATTCGGTCGGTACAAGTCCTGATGAGGAGCCGTACAGGCGCAAAACCATATATTTTAAAAATACCGTCAACCCTAAGACGGGTAATGAGATAGTTGAGGTAGATAAGTTATCAAGGGATTATAAAACTCCGTTCAAAGCAAGATTTGACCCTTCTCATCCCGCTGCCGATGAAGACGGTTATATTTTATTACCAAATGTCAACCGCACGATAGAAAATGTTGATATGAAAGAAGCCGAGCGTAGCTATGAAGCGAACCTTGGTGCAGTTGAGACCACAAAGCGTATGTACTTAAATACGCTTGAGTTGCTAAGGTAGGCAGCTCTTTTCGGCAAGTAGCCCTGATTTTTTATATAAATATAATTATTACAATTATGGATTCCACTATAATTTGTTTTACGAAACAAATTCGTGGAATGACATTGATAAATAAGGGAATACATATGTCAGTGAGTTTTAATGCCGCACTAAATGCCTATAATAAAGCCGCACAAATGCCTACAACCGCAATAACTAATCAAAGCGGAAGTGAGTCTGCAACCGGTTCTAACGCTATAGCAGCTTTCGGAAACTCCTTGGCAGGCAAGGTGGGTGAGGCAACCAACACTTTAAGGTCTGCCGAGGCAGTTACGGCAAAATCACTTGTAAAGCAGGCAGACTTGACTGACGTTGTAACAGCGGTTACAAAGGCAGAGGTAACCTTGCGTACTGCCGTTGAAGTCCGTGACAGGCTTATAACTGCTATGCAGGAAATATTAAGGATGCCTATTTAATTGGAATAGTAATAATATGGACCCTACTACGGCACTTGATATAGGCAGAGAATCTATTTTTGTTCTTTTGAAAATATCACTACCCCTTATGCTGGTAGCCCTGTTTGTCGGTCTTATAGTGTCGCTGTTTCAGGCATTAACGCAGATTCAGGAGATGACACTATCATTTGTTCCTAAGATAATCGCTATTTTTCTGGCATTGATAATGTTCTTGCCCTTTATAGGTATGCAACTACGAGGGTTGTCTGAGACTTTGGCGGCTATGATAGTTTCGTCATCAGGTGTATTATAATATTACGATTTTTCAACTAAAACTTAACAAAACCCACTATAAATATATCTATTTTTATCGTTTTTTTAATGCTTTCTTAATAAATGTAATGCGTTTTAGGGAAATTTCTGCTATAATAAACGTCATTATCATAAGAAGATAATGAAGGAAGCGGCGGAATTTGACAGGGAAATTTTTTACATTAACTTTAATAGCAATTAGCCTTCTGGGCTGCCAGAGGTTTGATAGGGAGAATGTGCCTGCATCACAGA
This sequence comes from Pseudomonadota bacterium, assembly GCA_027620075.1. NCBI lineage: Bacteria > Pseudomonadati > Pseudomonadota > Pseudomonadota bacterium. Next base: position 13,485 of record JAQCEY010000003.1, read on the forward strand.
AAGTAATGGGGCTTATTAACAAAGATCAGTTTAAGGCAAGGGCTTTCAGACAGCAATATTTTGATCACATACCCGCTCCCAGATATGATGACCAGCCTACCTATCAGGATAATGAGGCATCAAGATATTACTATCGTACCGAAGAAGAGAAAAAACAGCTTATGTATGCAGGGCGTGACCAAAGCTATGAAGAAGGATTTCAGGCGGGCTGCCAAACATTCGCAAGTGCTATAGGCTCAGGTCTTGCACGATTAAGAGATACCGTAGTCGACGCCGATAAATTGAGCGAGAATCCTTGGTATTTACGCGGATATCAAGATGCATCGGCATATTGTACACACGCACTGGATTGGGAAACCCACTAAAGGAACATATAATGAAAAAGTTTATATTATTACTTATGGTATGTTTTGCGTCTTCGGGCTGTTCAAATTTAATGAGAATACACCCCGGTGGCGAGGATATACTACCGCCTCCGGGACCTAAAATATATCAGCAGGGTTTTTTGGACGGTTGTGAAAGCGGAAGTTCCGGTTATAAAAGTAGTTTGAAAAAAATGTATTTTACATGGAAACAAAATCCTGAATTAGCTCAAAACAGGGTTTACTATAAAATATGGAAAGACGCTTATGCATACTGTGCCGTAAGAGGAATGATGAATAGCTCTCACGGTTTGGGCAACTGGAGATAATAATGAAAAATATCTTTATTTTAATTATTACGGCTTTTTTTCTGATGTCCTGTACATCGGATTTTAAGCCTAGGGTCGGTGCTCCTTGGATGCAAGACATGTTGACTCAAGGTCCTGAAGGTCCTACCAATTTCCGCAAAGGCTGGAGGGACGGCTGCGAAACGGGAATATCGGCAACTGCAAACAAATTGCAGCGTGTTTTCTATGATTTCAAACAGGATTTTGCGTTGGCACAGGATCCGGTATATTATAAGGGTTGGAAGGCTGCTTATAATTACTGTCAACGTTATGTATTCCAGTATTTAAGAAGGAATATTTTATAGATATGAAAAAACTTGTATTATTATTAACGGTATGTTTAGCGATAACGGGTTGCAGGGGGCAGATATTTTCACCTAATAACCCTATGGCTCCCAAACCGTTTAGGATAGGCTCACCGCCAAAAGATGCACATCCCGACTACAAAGAGGGCTGGGAGGACGGATGCAACACCGGTCTGTCAACCATGGTTCCGGGCTATTATAAAAGCTTTTATGCATATCAACAAGATACCTACAAGGTAAATAATCCGGTCTATTATAAGGCATGGAAGGATTCTTACACATATTGTAGACAATATGCATTCCGTTATGTTTGGGATTCACTGGATCAGAGCGGACACCCGCTGGATAACAATCTGTGTGTATTATGTCCCAACGAGTTGAGGTAATATGAATAAAATTTTATTGATAGTAATATCCGTATTCTTACTTACAGGCTGCTACAACGCACCTGATGCGATAAAGCCGCATTCATGGCTATTCAAGCAAATGCCTCAGGACGCACCCAATAAATATAAACACGGCTGGAAGGACGGCTGCGAAAGCGGAATGTCGTCAATGACCAGTACAACCTATAAGACGTTTTATTCATTCAAGCAAGACCCTATTTTGCGAAAAGATCCCACATACTATAAGGCGTGGAAAGACACTTTTAATTTCTGCCGTCACTATGCTTACGGAACACTTCGTCAGGCTGATATACGTATGAACCTGCCGAATGAAAGGTCGCAGTTCCTTACAACTTTTATGGGTACGGAGAACATACTTGAACACGGTTTATTACAAATGTGGGGGCCGGGTGGCGGTACTTTGAAATTCTTGAAAAATTTCGGAGGTGACTACGGCAGCTTAGGACGTGAATTCGGCATGGGAGGAGCAATGGACTTCTCTGACGACATGGTGATGAACGGCAAAGGCAAAAACCCGATAATGAACTGGGAGTTCAAATACGAGTATTAGGAACTTTATGCCGACTTCCATTCGTGCATACCTGTAATTCCTGTAATAATATTACCCCAAAAAGAAGCGTGGTTGCCTCTTTAGCCTGATTATATCGTTAGGTTCAATTCCGTTAACAGATTTTCTAGCCCTGCCTGATTGTGTAATAAGCATTCGTTTTACTAACTGCTCAATATCTGCTCCAACTGTTTATAACAATCTTCCAGCCTAGCTTGTTCATCAGGAGCCTGTCTTAAGAATTCCTCTATCCGGTCGTGGTATTTTATTGCCTCGTCCACTAAAGCATCAGAACCATGCTTATATGCACCAAGTCTTATTAACTCTGCCATATCGTTATATGTTGCTATAATTGACTTGGCTCGTTGTACAATTTTATTTTCGGCATCGCTATTACATGCCGGCATTGTACGTGAAATACTTTTCAATATATTGACGGCAGGAAAACGCCCCCTCTCGGCTATTGACCTGTCCAGAACTATATGTCCGTCCAAGATTCCTCTTGCCGCATCGGATATAGGCTCGTTATGGTCGTCCCCTTCAACCAATATGGAGAATATACCCGTTATACCGCCTTCTTTTGTTCCCGGTCCTGCCCTTTCAAGCAATTTGGGCAGTTCGGAAAATACGGTAGGTGTATAACCTTTGGTAGTCGGAGGTTCGCCTGCCGAAAGCCCTATTTCCCTCTGTGCCATAGCAAAGCGTGTTACCGAGTCCATCATGCACAGCACATCTTTGCCCCTGTCCCTGAAATATTCTGCCACAGTCAATGTAAGATATGCTGCCTGTCTTCTCATCAAAGCCGATTCATCGCCTGTTGCCACAATCACAACGGCATTTTTAAGCCCCTCTTCGCCTAAATATTCCTGTAAAAATTCCTGAACCTCACGCCCACGCTCACCGATAAGACCTATAACTTTTATATCGGCATCGCAATATTTTGTAAGCATAGAAAGCAAAACCGACTTACCCACTCCCGAGCCTGCGAAGATACCCATTCTCTGACCTTTACAGCATGTGAGGAAGGTATTTAAAGCTTTAACGCCAAGATCTATTTTGCCCTTAACCCTTTTTCTGGCATGTGCAGATGGCGGGTTGTTGCGGAAAGGATAGCTTAAATCACCTTTGGTCAAAGACCCTTTACCGTCTAAAGGTTCGCCCATAGCATTTATGACACGTCCACGCCATGCCTCACACGGGTAAATAACGGAAGCCTCATCTATCAGCCATACTTTACACCCCATGCCTACACCTTCTAAGTCACTAAACGGCATGAGCAGAACAACATCTTCCCTGAAACCTACCACCTCGGCGATGATTTCTTTATTATTGCGGGCTATTATTTTACATCTTGAGCCTACACTTACAACTTTTTGCAAACCCGAACATTCCGCCAGCAACCCCCTTACGGACTTTACCCGCCCAAAATAATGTATATCGGGTAATCTTTGAATTTCATTTGCCAGATTATCAAAATGCTGTTTCATAGATATAAAACATAATGAATCAATAGCTATTTTCAAAGATAAATTATCTATAGGTTATAATTTTCCCTTGAGTGTAAAGCTTTTGTAGTTTATTAAGACATTCTTGATTTAAAAATCCATCTACCTGCCCTTAGCTCAGCCGGATAGAGCAACAGCCTTCTAAGCTGTGGGTCAGAGGTTCGAATCCTCTAGGGCAGGCCATTGTTTACAGCGGTACATACCGAAGACATAGGTAACACGAACAAAACGTGTACCAATGGAATAACAACAATGTTCTTAATTAAAAACCTGAGTTTTTGTTGATGATATCGTTAATTCGTGATATCTCATTATATAATAAATAATTTCAATAAGCAAAATCATGCAAGACTGCAATTTTTTAGGGGCATATTCTTTATTCTCAAAGGAAGTAAGGCGTTTTTTAAAGGTCTATAACCAAACGCTTATCATACCCGTTATAACCTCACTGTTATTTCTGGCTGTGTTCAGTCTGGCATTGGGCGGCAGGGTTGAAACAATCGGCACTTTACCTTTCAAGGAGTTCATGGCGGCGGGTCTTATTATGATGGCGGTAATGCAGAACGCTTTTGCCAATACATCGTCCTCGTTTATTATGGGTAAGGTGCTTGGAACTATAATTGACTATCTTATGCCACCGCTTTCCGCATTTGAGATTACCTGTTCGATGGTGCTTGCAGGAGTGGTAAGGGGGCTAATGGTAGGGCTGCTTGTGTTTATATCCGTTGCCTTCTTTATAGATATCAATATCCATAGTATAGGCTACACGTTATTTTTTATAATATCAGCTTCAATGCTGCTTTCTCTGCTAGGCTTATTCGCCGGAATAGTTGCCGAGACTTTCGACCAGATGGCTGCCGTTACAAGTTATCTGATAACACCTATGACATTCTTATCGGGAACATTTTACTCGATTCACAAACTGCCTGAATTCTGGCAAACCGTCAGCCATGCCAACCCGTTTTTTTATATGATAGACGGTTTCAGATACGGTCTGACCGGTTATCACGACGGCAACCTTAATGTAGGTGTAATAGTTATGTTAGTTGCAAATATGTTTATATGGATTGTAGTACAGGTTATGATTAAGAAAGGATACCGTATAAAAAGTTGACTTTGCCTTGTATCTTAAGTACATATCTTTACGTTAATTTTTTAAAGTAGTGTGATTATGGCGTTATTAAAGTATAGTAATGAAGCAGTTGTAACGAGAGTTCCAAAAAAAGGGAGAGATAGGTTGACGTCGCATATATTGCCTGTTTACAACAGGAGCAAATTGCAAATAGAACGAGGTGAGGGAGTATATCTATATACTAACGATTCAAAACGCTATCTGGATTTTATGTCCGGTATAGCGGTAAACAGCCTTGGTTATAATCACCCGAAGCTGGTGAATGCTCTTCACATACAATCTAAAAAAGTATGGCATCTTTCCAACCTTTACGAAATACCGGGAATGGAAGAGCTTGCCGATATTATTACCGAGAACTCTTTTGCAGATAAGGTATTTTTCTGCAATTCCGGTGCTGAAGCAATCGAATGCTGTATAAAGTCGGTTCGCAAATATCATGATGCTACGGGTAATCCTAACAAGTTCAGGATAATTACATTTACGGGTGCTTTTCACGGCAGGACGCTGGCGGCTATCTGGGCAAGTAAGCGTGACCCTATGATGCAGGAAGGTTTTGGTCCTCCGGTTGAAGGTTTTGATAATGTTGAGTTTAATAATTTAGAGGCGGTAAAAGAAGCTATCACCGATGAAACTGCGGCTATTTTAGTTGAGCCGATACAGGGCGACGGCGGTATCAGACCTGCCGACAAGAAGTTTTTGAAAGGCTTACGCAAGATATGTAACGATCACAAGTTGTTGCTGTGTTTTGACGAGATACAGTCGGGCATAGGCAGGACGGGCGAGCTATTTGCACATGAGCATTATGATGTCAAGCCTGATATAGTAACATCGGCAAAGGGTATCGGTGGCGGTTTTCCTCTTGGTGCGTGCCTGCTTTCGGAAAAAGCTGCCAAAGGCATGACACTTGGAACTCACGGCTCTACATATGGCGGTAACCCTCTTGCTATGGCAGTAGGTCAGGTGGTAATGCAAGAAATTTTGAGCGAGGGATTCCTTGCAAATGTCGAGCAACAGGGAAAATTGTTGAAAGACGGTCTTAATAAACTTGCCAAGAAATATATCAAGGTTATAGCCGAAGTCAGGGGTATGGGGCTGATGCTTGGTTTAAAACTGATTCCCGACAACAAGGAATTTGTCGGAAAGCTACAGGATAAAGGTTTATTAGCACCTGCTGCCGCCGATAACGTGGTAAGGCTCCTGCCTCCGCTTATTATCAATGAACGCCATGTTAAAAAAGCCCTTTCCATCATTGAGGAAGCCTGTAAGGAATATTAATTTACTATAGAAAGTTCTGCAAAAGTCAAAAAAACTACTCTCCCCTTGAGGGAGAGTTAAAAACACGAAAGTGTTTTTGTGAGGGGTGAAAACTCGCAAGTATTTGTTATACCTGTGTTTATCACCCCATCCCTAACCCTCCCCCACAAGCGGGAGAGGGATAAAAAGAACTCAAATTTCAACTTTACGACCTTTTGCAGAGGCTTATATAAAAGAAATTAAAGGCATATTTTAACTAAAATAACGCTCTATACAATGAAATTTATAGATTTATGTTCAGGGATTGGTGCGGCACATTTGGCATTTAAAAAATTATCCTGCCAATGTGTTGGATATGCCGAAATTGATAAAAAAGCTGAAAAAACATATAAGCTTTTCTTTGGAAGTGAGCTAAAAAATTATGGTGATTTAATGAAAATAAAATCATCAGATTTACCGTCATTTGACATTCTTCTTGCGGGCTTTCCATGTCAATCATTTTCCGTAGTAGGACAACGGAAGGGGTTTATTGATGAACGAGGTCAGATAATATTCGGGATAAAGAAAATATTAAAGGAAAAAAAGCCTAAATTCTTCTTACTCGAAAATGTTAAGGGAATACTAAGTGCAGGTAACGGCGATGTGATTAATGTAATTGTTAAGGGGCTGGAAGCTCAAGGCTATAATGTTTACTGCAAAACCCTTAATAGTTACAATTACGGCACTCCACAAATAAGAGAACGTGTTTATTTTGTAGGTATCAGAAAAGATTTGGTTCCAAAGTTTAAGTTTCCCGATAATGATAATAACATAGGATATAACATTCAAAGATTCTTAATCAATAATGATGATAAACACATATTGTCAGGAAAACCTTTAGAAACATTTAAAAACAAATATCTTAATAATAAATATAATTTCGGAAAATATAATTTTGATGATCTAATCAAAAATGAATATCTGGTTATTGATACAAGACAAAGCGACTTAAGACTTTATATAGATAGAGTGCCGACCATCAGAACGGGTAGACAAGGTATAATTTATGTTAAAAACGGTAAGTTAAGAAAGTTAAGTGCAATGGAGGCGTTACTTTTACAGGGATTCGATGAGGATATGTCCATAAATGCCGATTCCGCCTTTTCACAAACGGCATTGTTATCTCAGGCAGGTAACGCAATGACCGTTAATGTAATGCACGACTTAGGAAAAATTATATTAGAAAGTTACGCATGAAAGATTTAGTCAAAATGGGTTCAGATGCCGCTAAAGCAGGCTTCAAAAATGAAAAAGATATTATTGAGCGTTTTAACAATTGGAAAAATGATAACCTTGCCCGCCAGTGGCTCAAGGCTATGGGTTATAAAATAAAAGAGATTGAATGTGTTAATGCCTATAAAGTTAAGGGGAGTTTTAAAGCTGACATTCAAGTTCAGATTCATATTGAAATTAAATTAAAGAAATTACAAGATACTCAAAATTTACAAGTAAAATTAGTTTCAAATCCTCAAGGGTTTAATCAAATTGATAAAAGGTGGGTCGACAAGTATGTTGAATTATGGAAAATTCCAAAAGATGTTGAAAAATTACTAAAGTATTTTACCGGAGAAGTAGAGCCTTACATATTAAATCCAAGAGACGAAAGGAGGATGTTTGCAGATGAATTCTCCGTTCCGGAACAACAAAAGCTCGTACGGTTTATATCAGAAAATAAAACTCTTATTATATCGGATATTTTGAAAGGCAGGGGCAGCTTTTCTGCGGAATGGATGCTGGTAATTCTTAAATTGCAAGATTCTGACTTAAAATGGACATTAAAACCTATTAATTATGTTCTTAATTATTTTGGAAACGGCGAAGTCTGTATTACTGATAGGGGTAGCATAAAAATAGGAAAAATAACGCTCCAACGAAAAGGAGGTGATGGCGGAAGAAAAACAGCTCAAATGTTACAATTTAAAATTAACCCATGTTTACTATTAGAGTAGATTTTTAATAATAAATTGGTGAGCGAGCTATATGAATTTTTTCATATCAATGTAACATTACCGATAAAATAAAAATATTATAATTTATTTCTTTACGAAATAATAAAAAGACAATATATGGGGTGTATGGTATGCCTAATATAAGGGATTTAAAATGTCTAAAGCAAATGTAGTTAACATGAATAATGAAACAGCCGAACAATATTTAGAAAGCTTCATGAATGAAGTGAAAACTAACCACCCGAACGAGCCTGAGTTCCAACAGGCTGTTTATGAGGTGGCATCGACTATTATTCCTTACATTTATAACAAGCCTGAAATAAGGAAAGCCAAGATATTGGAGCGTCTTGTCGAGCCTGACAGGATAGTTATTTTCCGTGTTAGCTGGACTGATGATAACGGCGATGTTCAGGTTAACAGGGGCTACAGGGTTCAGCATTCTAATGCTATCGGTCCATATAAGGGAGGGCTTCGTTTCCACCCTAGCGTTTCCTTGAGCGTTTTAAAGTTCCTTGCGTTTGAACAGACTTTCAAGAACAGCCTTACAGGTTTGCCTTTAGGTGGCGGTAAGGGCGGCTCTGACTTTGACCCTAAGGGCAAGTCTGATGCGGAAGTTATGCGTTTTTGTCAGTCATTCATGATTGAGCTTTCAAAGCATATAGGTCCTTATACCGACGTTCCTGCAGGCGATATAGGTGTAGGTGCAAGGGAAGTCGGTTATCTTTTCGGTCAGAACAAAAGAATAAGCGGGCAGTTCAACGGTATCCTTACAGGTAAAGGGCTAACATATGGCGGAAGCCTTATCCGTACCGAAGCCACAGGTTACGGTGCTGTTTATATGTTAGAGGACATGCTAAAAGAAAAAGGTGAATCCTTAAAAGGTAAAGTGGCGTGTGTTTCAGGTTCGGGCAATGTGGCAGAATATGCGGTTGAAAAACTTATCGAACTTGGTGCTAAAGTTGTTACGCTATCGGATTCATCAGGTTATATTTATGACCCTAAGGGGGTGACAAGAGAAAAACTTGATTATGTACGTGACCTTAAACAAGTCCGTCGCGGACGCATATCCGAATATGCAAAAGAGTTCGGTGTTGAGTATTTTGAAGGCGAAAAACCTTGGAACGTTAAGTGCGATGTAGCTCTTCCATGTGCCACCCAGAACGAGCTTGATGAAGATGATGCCAAAAAACTGGTTGCTAACGGGTGTATTGCGGTTTCAGAGGGGGCTAACATGCCTACCACTCAGGAAGCTACCGATATTTTCATTGAAAGCAGGGTATTGTTTGCACCGGGCAAAGCGGCTAACGCAGGCGGTGTTGCGGTGTCCGGTTTAGAGATGTCACAAAACAGCATGCGTATCGGTTGGGACAGGGAAGACCTTGATAAACGCCTTCGTGATATCATGCTTAAGATACATGCTCAATGTGCCGCAAACGGACGTGAGGAAGACGGGTATATCAACTACGTTAAAGGTGCTAATATAGCGGGCTTCAAAAAAGTGTGTGAAGCTATGCTTGCTCAGGGTGTGTTCTAATAAAACATGTAGGCTGCAAAAGACGCAGGCATTTTTCTGGTTGGCGGTTTAGTTTATGGAATTGCAGCCTGACTTAGCACTTCCTACGCAGGCTTATAGGCTCTAGAAGCTGAGAGTGAACAGCAGGTTTGACGTATGGTCAAAGTCATTATCGCTCATGTCGGTTTCCAGTTGATATGCGATACTTGGTTTGGCTATTTTAAATTCAGGTAGGTCTACGCCTAATATAAACCTGTTAGATGTCCAGTCATCAGCGTCAAAATCATAGAACGTTTCATTCCCGATAAAAGGCTTTATGTTATAGTATGCATCTTTTGTCTTGAGCATAAGACGCAGCCTGTTTCTCGCAGTATCATTGCCGTTTTCACGTACCCTGTATTCATGTCGGGTTCTAAACTGCCACTTCAGCTCCGGTATAAATTCATATTGCGGGCTATATATTGTTTTTTGCAGTTGTACGTGAGGTCTTTTTTCAAAGTCCCAGCTTCCGTCTGTTGACTTTGTATATACCGCCCTGAACTGAACGCCGCCTTCCCACCCTTCACCGAAATATTTTATAGGAAACCTGAATCCCCCGTCATAGTGGCGGTAAAAAACATCATTACCGTTATAGCGGTACTCTATCTCGGTATAAAGTTTAACATCATTTTTTATTTCAGGTGAATATACCAGTTTATTCCAGTGCCGTAATGCGTATGCAGGGGGTGTTACCGATAAAAGGATTAAAAATATAAATATTTTTTTCATTTATGCAGATACCTTTTTAATTTTATATATTACGGCTGAAAATAAATATTCGAAACAAACAATCTACGAGACCGATATTTTCATTACATTAACTATATTAACTTCTTATTTTTTTCAAGTTTATAGTAAAAAACCGTATAAATTTTATATTTCCAACCTCATTCAGATGAGTAAAATAAACCATATTTTAGCAGTGCTACCTATTCTAAATTTTTGTTGTAAAATATTATGAATTTTTGGGTTTTCCCGTCCTTCTGTCTTCTTTAGAGTCTCTATAGACGACTGTTTTTGCAAATTTTCCGATAACGTTGAGTACAACATGCTTAATTACACGCATGTGTTCCGACGCATTCTTTTTTCGGATTCCCGATTAATCTTCGTTAAAACTCATGTCCGAAACACAATATAGTAAACTTCGTACCGTCCGATGATTTGGTACGAATGAAAGGATTTTGCAGAAATTTAGATTAGGTGAGCATGATAAAAATCGCCTAAGCAGCCTTAACTATTTTCCTGCTTACAGGGAATAGTAACGCTTCGATTTCTTTTAACAGGTTCTTCACCTCAAGGGCGGCTATGCTTGAGGGCGTAGTCTCGGTTACCGTGCGTCCGTCCATCATTGCCGATGCGAACAATATGCGGTTGCCTATCCTTGTATCGAGGACTTTCGAAAACTCCCCCGATATTTCTTTAGTCAGGTTTGCATTGAACACCACACGGTTAAGTAGAATTCTATATGGGATACGCTCGTTACCCACTATATCCATGGTATCATCGGTTGCCCAAAGGTCGGTGGGAGAAGGCTGTGCCGGAATTATGACCAAATCTGCCGCTCTTATGGCGGTTTTCGTTTCTGTTTGCGTGTGAGGCGGGCTGTCTATAATTATAACATCGGAATTATTTTTAAATTCGGATATCTCGTTATGTAATCTCCAGCCTGAAATGCTTGAAAAATTAATGCCTGTAAAACCCTCACCAAATTTTTCTTCCCTTAAAGCGTGCCACTTGGTAAAACTACCTTGAGGATCTATGTCTATAGCAGTTACTCGCTTTCCTTTTTGACCGAAAGCAACTGCCAAATGTGAAGCTATTGTTGTTTTACCTGAACCGCCTTTTTGCTGGGCTATGGTGATGACTTTATGAGACATAGGCATCCTCTTTTTTTGAATATGAGAAAAACTGTAACCAATGGTTGTATAACATGGAATCACTGATAATACAAGCGTCTATATTACTTGAAGAGGGAAAGTCGGTAAGTTTTCCAACGGAAACGGTGTATGCGTTAGCCGCAAATGCACAAAATGAGAATGCGTTAGAGGCTATTTTTAAGCTAAAAGGACGGGAGTTTAAAAAACCTTTGGCACTTTTAGTAGAAAATATAGATGAGGCAAAAAAGTACGTTGATTTTAATGAACATGCACTGATGATTGCAAAAAAATTATGCCCCGGTCCCATAAGTATGGTACTGCCCAAATCCAAAGGCTGCGACCTGCCCGATATAATAAACGGCGGTATCGATACATTGTCGGTGCGTATCCCGGACCACAAGACGGCACTGGAAATATTAAGGCGTACAAATTGTCCGGTTGTAGCTACCAGTGCCAATTTATCGGGCAAGCCCGATGCACTTTGTGCCTCTGAAGTAAGGGATTATTTCGGTGATAAAATAGACATGGTGATTGAAGGCGGAGGATGTTCGGGCGAGGCATCTACTGTTATCGACCTGTGCGGCAACTTCCCTAAAATTTTACGTAAGGGCAAAATAACTATGGAAGATATTTTAAAAATAATTGAAAAATAAAGTTCTAAGGGGTAGTTTCATAAATAAATAAAATGCCGGAAAGTTATAATGCCCCCATCAAGAAAATCCAAAGAGATTAAATATGCGTCATTTACATACCGTATGCTGGCAAGCGTTATAGATACGATTTTAAGTGCCATAGTATTCTATCCGTTTTTGGCTGCGGCATGTAAGTTTGCCGATATCTGTAAGACGGGCAATATAATCATTCCGGCTACCGATGTCACGCCGACACAGGCTCTGGAACTATACACTCAAATGCTCATGGAAAATTTAAGTGCTAACATACTTGAATTCTCTCTGGCTTTTTTTGTTATAATCTTTTTCTGGATCTACAAAGGAGGCACTCCGGGGAAAATACTTTTTAAAATGAAGATAGTCGATGCCAAAACCCATCAAAAAATAGGGGTTGTGCAATCCATAGTACGCTTTTTCGCTTATATCGCTTCCGTAGTTCCGTGTCTTTTAGGCTTTATATGGATTTATTTTGACAAACGCAAACAGGGTTTTCATGATAAAATAGCACGAACTGTTGTGATTATTGATAAGTCTGCTAAAGAAAACGAAAATGAAACAGAAAGTTAAATTGTCATTAGGTTATGATTTTTTACAAAGTGCCAAGCCCAATATTTTATAAGCCAGTTTTGCAGCCAGAAAATCGCAGGCGTGCCAGCCTTCTATCGGGGCAAGTTCGTTTATGTCCGCACCAACTATATTACTGACGCTTGCGGCTTTTGTTATTATATTTAACGCATCTTCCCAGAACAGCCCACCCGGTTCGGGAGTGCCTGTAGCAGGCATCAGGCTACCGTCAAATCCGTCCACGTCAAATGTAAGATATACGTTCTTTCCTTTTACATGCGAGATTATCTCGTCAATATCCCAGTTGCGTTTATCCTTTGCCCAGTAAATATGGATACGGTTGCGGTTGGCTTCTAAAAAAGGTATTTCACCTGCCGAGATATTTCTGATACCGCATGATACAAGGGTCAGATGCTCACCTTTATTTTTTACCTTGTCATCATCTAAACAACGGCGTAGGGCAGATGCGTGGCTGTAATGTTCGCCGTCATAGCCATCACGCAAATCGGCATGTGCATCAAAATGTAATATGACAAGGTCATCATATTTGCGTACATACGGGCGTATGGCTCCCGCAGTGATAGAATGCTCACCGCCAAATACGAACGGGAACTTTCCGTCATCAATTACTTTTTGCACTAAACTTTCCAATTGTCCCAGAGCTTTGGGCAGGTCTTTATCTATTGCCGGTTCTTCAACGGTAACAATGCCGATATCTCTATAAGGCTCACACCAAAGATGCTCGTCAAATAGCTCGACTTCATGGCTGGCATCTATCATAGCCTGAGGGCCTTTTGAAGTGCCGCCGCCATAACTTACCGATGCTTCCAACCCGAACGGTATTATTACCGCCTTTGCGTTCTCATATGATACTGCGTCTTCTTTCTCTAATCCTAAGAACGCCTGTTCCGGTTCTATTATTTTCATCTGTTATGTTTCCTTTATTTTTCATGGACGAATTTATAGTATTTACACTTTTCAACAACGCTGTCATCCCTGTGAATTTTCGTAGAAAATTATAGGGGGATCTCATTTAAACTTATCCGGATCCCCGAACAAGTCGGGGATGACAATTCTAACTCTTAAAAAGTTAAAACACTATATCTTCTCGTCCCGTATCTTAAATCTTTCCGTTAAATCATTAAATGCCAGATGTGCGGCAAGCTCACTGCTCTTGCGAGCCCATGCGGGAACATAGGTAGGGTCGGCAATAAACCCTTTATCGGAAAGCGGTTTTAACTTGGTCACATCATCTGTGGTAAGCTTACCGCAAAATAACAGGTCTATGTCGTGCAAAGTCCCCTGATGCATGGCACGCTTTAAAAATGAGCCTACCTCTATAAGTCCTCGCAAATAAACATTATCTTTATAGAAGATTATTCCACCCTGTGGCTGACCGCCCCTGAAAATACGCATCGCAGAATAATAGCTTTCTTCAACATCTTGTCCGTGTTTTTTATAGAACTTGAACAGGTCTATGAAATCCGCTCCTTTTTCAGCCATGTCTATCGCGATGATACGCAGTGCAATTCTCTTTAGTCTGCCAAGCTCGATTGACAGGTTTATATACTCGGCGTAAACGGCAATACCCTCCTGTGTGGCTGTAGTGCGTGGGGCATTATATCCGAGCGTCTTTAAAACAGGCTGTTTACGACCGTTTATATATGTAAGTGTGTGAACCATCACTTCATGATAAAAAAGCTGCTCAAGATCGTTCCTTGAGAACATCGCACTTTTCCTTATCTTTACATAATCAGGTCCTGCTGCTGCCCTTGCCACTATTTCGTTATCGACCTTCACCTCTATAGGGTCTGTAGTCTGGCAGATATTTTGCTTTATCAGCTTGCTAAGTTCTTTCCTGAACTGACCTGCCGTATATATAAGAGGGTCGTTCTCTACCATGTTCTTATATTCGTCAGCAACCCTCAGGAAATATTTGGCTATGCCTATGCTCCTGCGTTTATAGCCTGTTAGGGGGTCTTGCGGACTGCCGTATAATTTTCGGGAAAACTCGGTAACATCGGGAGTGCCTACACCTTGCAGTATCATGTAAGCATCAAGGTAGCTTTCGGCTGTTTCCCTTAAAAATGATATTGCCGGAGAATGGTCTTGTCCAAGACTTGTAATATATTTTTTTAGTACGGATATCTTGTTCTTATAGTCAGGCTTCTGATATACTATTTTAGGTAATGCTAAGTTACCCTTATCATAGTTTGATATAAAACCCCTCATCGCTGATTTTGACCAACTGATAGGGTTAAGTAAGAAAAAGTCCTTGATAATACTTACCAGCTCATCATCTAATTTACGGACTTTTTCTTCTATTTTGTTCATCGTTTATGAGTATCCGTTAAATATATTTTACAAATTGCACTACAACCTTTAATTTATGTCATTCCAAACTTGATTTGGAATCTAAGAAAAAAAGAAGTATGCACAAAGTGCATGCATTATTATATTTCTTGAATCCTATGGTCAAGCCATAGGATGACGTTTATATATGTAATTATAAAGTTAAACGACATAGACTAGTACTCAAAACCATAAAATGACAGGAAATTAAACTATACAAATAGTTTAGAATACTCCTTCGGCTCCCTGTCTTTCCAGTACCCTCTGTGATAAGCGTCACTTGCAAGCAACGGCATTACGGAAGTAGCTTCTGCATATACCATCTGTTCATATGCGGTATCTACCTTACCCCATGAACACGCCTCTTTCAATGTAGAACTGGAGCAAGCACCGTCACGCACATCGGCAACGGTTATCTGGATAGCGTATTTATGCATTTCAGCCTCAATACCCAGCACCTCGGCACATACAACCGTATCTTGCACGAAGTTCTTAGGAACGCCGCCGCCTATCATCAATAAGCCCGTAGTGCCTGCCTTTATCTTTATATCGGTCAGTTCACGGAAATCACGGATAGAATCAATAGTCATGTGCTTTTCAGGATTATCAACCTGATGTTTTACCAGACCGAAACCTGCCGATGAATCGGTGAAAGCAGGACAGAAAATAGGCACGTTCTTCTCATAGCAAAGCTGAACAAGCGAATCTTTCTTTTTTGCATTGCCTTCAGCCAGCCATTTTCCCATTTCATAAATAAACTCACGCGAGCTATATGGGCGTTTTTCCAGAGAATTAGCTATCTGGTAAATAGTATTATCACAGCTTTGCAAGTCTTCTTCGTCAATATATGTGTCATATATACGGTCAATATACAGGTCACGTAAATTTTTATCGTCCTCAAACTGGCTACCCTGATAATGTTTGAAACCCAAAGCCTCAAAAAAATCCATATCAACAATTGAAGCACCGGTTGCAACTATGGCATCTACCATATTATATTTTACAAGGTCGGTATAAAGCTTCATGCAGCCACCTGCGGAAGTAGAACCTGCAAGAGTAAGAATTACCGAACAGCTTTTGTCTTTCTGCATATTATTGAATATTTGTGCAGCACGAGCAAGGTCACGTGACGTGAAAGACATATTATCCATGCTGTCGATTATAGGACGTGCATCAAATGAAGTTATATCAATATGCTTAACTTCACGGCTGAGTAACTTTGCCTTAGCATCGTTGTTTTGTTTTGTATTTTGTTGTGTCATTTTTGTATCTCCTTAAAATAACAGGCAGCTAATTTGTCATACCAAATTAGTTCGGTACGACATTAAACTCCCTATGCCGCTATAATTTCCAACTGTTCGTCAGAGCAATGTTCATCGGAATACATTGTCATTAACGGCAGGTCGCTTACATATCTAACCTGCTCTTCCGGAGCAAAGCCGTTAAAACCCGTGTTCATAGTGCGTCCGTACGCCCCCATTTGACCTATCTCTATCATATCGCCTTCGTCAGTATCGTTAGGCAAATAAAAAGGTCCTTTCATATAATCAAGCGAATCACAGGTAGGGCCGTAAAAACTGAAAGGAAGCAAGTCACTTGAGTATATTCTTTCGTCACATATCAGCCTGACAGGAAAAATAAACCCTAAAAAGCCCGCATCAAATAGGCTTCCGTATGTGCCGTCATTAATATAAAGCTTATTTCCTTTTCTCATATCAACTCTGACTATCAAAGAGGCGGACTCGGCAACGATAGCACGCCCTGGCTCTGCCAGAAGCCTTACATCACCCACATCTTTTATTTCTTCTAACTCATCATGTATTGCTTCAAAATATTCCTTCATATCAGGAGGTGTCATTCCCGGATAAACGGAAGGGAAACCGCCGCCTACATTGAAATATTCAAGTTTTATACCGGACTGGCGTACAACCTGTGCAGCCATTCTTATGGCAATGCGGTAAGCGTCAGGGTGCATACACTGCGAGCCTACATGAAAACATATACCCATTTTATCGGCATGTTTACGGATTTTCTTCAAAAGCTCAGGTGCGTCCTGCAAGTTTACACCGAATTTTTCCGATAGCGAAAGCTCGGCAAAATTATTAGGTATGGATAGCCTTACATGAAGGCTCAAATCTTTAGCATTGCCTGTTTCATTCAATATTTTGTTTAACTCGGCTTCACTATCGAGTGAAAAGTTCCGGACACCATAATCAAAATATGCTTCTTTTATCGCATAACGCGGTTTTATAGGGTGCATGAAATATAATTTTGCATCGGAAGATATGCTGCGTACCAGCTTTATCTCTTCTATGGACGCAACGTCAAAAGAATTTATCCCCTGTGCGACAAGCTGTTCAAGTACATGCCTTTCGGGATTGGTCTTTACCGCATACAATAATTCGGCTTTGAAATTATTTTTAAAGAAATTTACAGACTTAGCCAAAGCATCCGGGCGAAAAACAAACGTAGCTTTATCGGATAAATCGTCAGAAATTTCTTTTATTGTTTTGAGCTCATGCATCATAACAACCTCAGACAATTAAGGAGTTAACCACAATAATTATCCGCCATTGCCGCGATAACACCGTGCCCACTGGCCTTCAAAATTAAAAAAGATGTTCCTTATATAACCATAACGGAAAAAAGCAATTAAAATATTCAAAAAATATAAAATTTTTTAGGTAATGCCAAATCAACTATTATTGAGCTTACGTCCTTCCTCGTGTGAAGGTTCTTTTTTCAACATGTTCAACGGCACTTTTCGCCCCTTCCCGAACTATTTGTCTAACCGAACCTGAAGACCGGCTATCGCCGCTTATGCGATTTATCTCTTCATCTATTGCCGCCTGAGCTTTTTGCATGGCTATCCTATTAGCCTGCAATTCCGCTATTCTTGTTGCATTGTCGATAACAGGAGGCTGTGGCGGCGTATAAGCTGCGGGCATAGTTGCATATTCGGCAGGATACGGATTAAACTGCACGTATTGTTGTTGGTAATATTGCTGTTCATTATAACCGTAATAGCCGTTATCCTGCGGTGCTGCTTCTTGATAATAAGCCTGCTGAGGAAATGCGTATTGCGGAGGCATCTGAGTTTGCATATAGGCATCTAAAGGATATTGTGCCGTTACAAATCCCATCTGTTGAGGTTGCGTGTAATATCCGTCCGGAGGGACATAACCGTATGCTTGCTGCGGTTGCTCCTGATAATAAGCCCCGTAAGCTGCTTGGGGATATGCAACATATTGCTGTTGTGGATTTGGTATTTGCGGCAAAGGGAAATTGCTTGCATAACCGTCATTTGCAGGAGCGTAATATTGAGGCTGAGGCGGAGATTGTTCGATTGTTTCCGCATAAGCAGTATCAGGGATATCATTTATATTTTGAGCCGGAGTTATTGCTTTAAAAGCGGAGCGTTGCGTATTTACAACGAATTTCTTTTCATTTTCCTGTTGAGCGTCGTATTGTTGAGGGGTTAGGGTTGACATGGAATCTTTCTTCTCCGTATCTACCGACACTTCAATAAACGGAACTTTCTTTTCAAAATCTTCTTTTTGAGCAGGTTGGCTTTCTTCCCTCAATGAGGCAGGTCTTTTTTCCTCACTTTGTATAGAAAGACTATCAAACCGAACTGAAATATCGGTATTATTTGCACTTGCAAGAGATTTGTCGTCCGTATCTTTAGATTGTTGAGGCGTATAATCCGAAAACTCTTTTTCTGTTGAGGTTGCGGCACTTTGAACAAAGTCCGGCTCATCTAAAGCTTCCTTCTTTAATGAAGGGTCGGGTCTTCCGCTTTTTCCGTCAGCCCAGTCACTTGCTTTTTGAGCCTTTTTCTTGTCAGAGAATTTCCCCAGTTCCTCCTTTATTTTATCACGGTAACTTTTTCCGCCATAGATATGTTCCTCATCAAGGGCTTCATCAAGAGCTTGGAAATTGCCGTCCTCTTTTTCAATTATATATTTACGGATATTTTCTTTTTGCCTGTCAAACTCCTTTTTGGGGAACTTGTCTTTATCGGTCTTTTTGAATAAATTATAAACCTGTGCTACAAGGTCTTCCAAATCCGGTTCGGTTGTAACGGCAAAAACAGGTACCGATATTTCAGGTTCTTTGTTTTCAACAACCTGTTTAAGGCTAGATTTATGTTTTGGATTCTTTTTCTTCTTTTTAGAATGCTTCTCGTTAGATTCTTCATTTTTGTGAGCTACTTTTGCAACCGGCTCTTTTTCGAGCAACCTCTTGTTTATTTTCAACTGTTGCTCAAAGAATTTAAGGATTTCCGGGTTATTACTAGCCTTATCAACAGGGGTTTCAGCGTTTTTGTTGGGTTGCAACATAAGAGATACCTTGTCGGAAGGTGTCAGATCCTTATAATTAAGTATCTCCCTTAATATATCCTTTGAGCCGTTGGCAGCGGCAGAGTGCAAAGGAGAATTTCTTTCAAAATCCACGAGAGCTATAAATTCCGCTATTCGTTTGATTTTTCCCGATTCATTTACTTTATCAATAATTTTAGTGACAAATTCAGGAAGTACGGAATCCTTTTCCTGTTCCGCAACTAAATTTAATGCCGAGCCGGTAAAGATAAATTGCGGACGGTATATAACCGCACCGTTTGAATATTGTGTAGGGTTGGTGTCCAGTGCTACTCGTGGATTTATCAGCGAGTCGGGAGTTGATTTTGCTATCGTTTCTTCTAAAATCGCCTTAGAGTCTTTTTTGTATTTTTGTCTGTCGCTTCCCAAGCGGGAACGTGCATGTGCATCTATTGCCAATTCAATAGGAAGCACCTTTGCCTGATTTAATTCTCTGTTATTAAAATCAGCTCCATATTTACTTAAAATGTCAAAAGACTTTTTGTCATGCATTCCTATGGTCAGGTTAAGTAACGTAGTACCGGATATTTCATGCCCTAACGTTTGGTTAACGCCGTCATGCAGAGAGTCGGTTTGCCTAAGCTCGGATATCAGAGTCCGTACTTTTTCTTCACTGCCGTAATTCGGATTGTTTTTATTCGGTTCAAGGCTTCTTTGTAAAACGTTTGCCAACGCTTTTGCCTCTTCAGGTTCAAAGGTGACTTTCGTATCTTTCGTCGGTATTTCGCTATAACGTACCTGATAATCTGCCGCCTGCTTATATTTTTCTATATAGAATTTATATGTATCTTCATTAAAATTCCCGAAGAGTTCTGAATTTACTCCTTTTATTAGAAATTCCGGCTTTTCTTTATCGGAAAGCGAACTATAGATAATATCAATTGCTTCCGTATTATCCTGTAGCATAAGCCTGTCAAGAATTGTTTGATTCTTCGGGTTATTGCTGTTCAATATGCCTATCCGCTCTTCTTCGCTTACACCTTCCAGCCTGTCCATAGCAGTTTTATAAAGTTTCGGGTCGGCAGAAGGTATTTCGCTTAATATATGGAATACGGTGTTATTCTCATTGCTTGGTTTCTTAAGTGTTTCAAGCGATGATCGTGCAATCAATGTATCTGCTACCGAGTGTTCTACTTTATCTTTCTTGTCTTTGTCGGTATTTTCAAGTTCGGTCGCATATGCTTCCAAAGCGTTATCTAACGGCGTAAAACCCAAATTGTTCCTTCTATCGGGAGAAAATCCCGCTTTTGATATCAGAAAATCTATATCATCTTTAGTCTTCCTGTCCGATGTGGCGGCTATATGTAAAAGCGACTCGCCGTATTTGTTAAGGGATATATCAAGATCTACTTCTTCCTCGGCAGAAGAAGATAAAGCCTGTTGAAATAATCCCACAGCCTCATAATCAAATAAATTCGGTGCATCATCTTGTAATCTGGTTAATATTCCGTCTAACGTTTTTTTGTCGTCATTATTTATCCGCTGCATAATACTAACCATATACCCAAAATTAAATTATTAACGTATTTTTATAGTTTTGCAGATTTTTATATTAAAAAAAAATAAATTCAACAATAGTCTTATATTTTTAATAAGTTCATATTAAAAATTAATAAATTAACCTTGCGTTGTTCTTAATAACGTGTTAGATATGTGTCGCCAACTTTTTGGTTAACATTTGGTAAAAATATTTAACATGAATTATGTTATGAGACCGGTATTGCTTATTTTGATTGCGTTATTACCGCAGTTCGCTGCGGCTATGAACCGTGAGGGGCGATTGGACGGCGGACGGCAAAGGAACGTGGTAAGGGATTTTGAAAAAGAAGGTAACTTACAAAGAGATCTATTGGGAAGAAAAGTAGTTATTTCCCCTAATTCAAAAATAGATGGAAATTCACTGCAACTTGAAGTTGCCCCATGGAGTACCGTAATCCTGAACATTCAACAGCATGATAACGGCACGCAGACTACACGCACGCCGTTTTATCAGAATGTTGAACTGCCTAAGTAGGTTACTATTTCATGACGGGAGCACTATCAATAAATGTCTAAACTTTTAAAAATAACTTCGTGCCTATCTGCATTGCTACTTAGCGGGTGCAGCGGCTATTTCGGTAACTACTGGACACCTACGGACAATTACGCAAAACCTATCGGGCAGAGCAGGGTAACGGATAATACTACTATTTATACCGATACGCTGAAATGTCTGGCACATCAGATGGAGCAGAAAAATATAATCCCCGATGTAATGACGGTAGGGAAAGTTCTCGATTATACGGGAAAAGATGACATTGAAACAGGTCGCAGGCTTACGCAGGGAGCTACTCTTATGGTTATCTCGGCACTTTCAAAGGCAGGCGTGCCGCAGGTTGAAAGGTACGACACTTCCGTCAATGAGTTCGAACTGAAAATGAAGGATAACAAACTTATAAAGAATAGTATCGAAGGCGATGAAAGAGCATTCCAGCCTATTCTCGCCGGTTCGATTGTGGGAAGTAAATATGCCATAATGGGCGGTATAACCGAACTTAACTATAATATACGCTCAAATGACGTTAACGCTCTTTTTGACTTTGCCTCAGGCGGTATGCGTTATTACGTAATGAACGTAGCTATGGATTTTCGTATCGTAGAAACAGAGACATTGAAGATTATGTCCACTGTAAGCTATCAAAAACAAATTATCGGTCGTGAAGTACAAGCAGGAGTCTTCGAATTCTTTGATGACAAGCTTTTAGATATAGGAATCGGAGAGCGTTCGCTTGAGCCGATGCAGCTTGCCGTAAGAGCTATATCGGAGCTGGCGGTCTATGATCTGCTTAACGACCTGTACCAAATTCCCCGTGCATATTGTTACAACCTGACTGTGCCTCGGAATAATTAACTTTTATTAACATTAACTTAAGGAGTATATAATGAAAAAAGTTAGAAAAACCGGACTTCTTGCTACTGCCGCCTTTGTATCAATGTTTGCTTCAAACGTTGCATATTCATGCCCGGACGGCGAGATTTGCGGGCTTAACCTAGAAATAAATGATGACAAAGTTGTTAACATTGAAGGTCTGGGCGGAATTGATATATCCGGTATAACCGTAACAGGTAATGCCGAGGTAAGCGTTGATGTTCCTACAAGCGTTCAGAATGTTGTTGAGTTCAGCCAGACTAACATAGGTAACATCTATTCCGACCTTAACTATAAAGGTCAATGGATAGCCGGTGACTTTTCGTCTCAGGTTGCATCAATTGCAAACAGTGCCGATATAGAGCTAGACGGCGATAGCGCTGTTGAAGCTGCTCAGGACAACTCCGCTGACGTAACCGCTTATGCTGATTTCGAACTAAATCACCTTGTAGAGATCGAGAGTATCGACCTTGACGTTACTGCTGTTGCGAACAATGCTAACATCAGCGACGGTAACGGTAACTCTATCCTTGATATATCTCAGAACAATACGGGGCATAATGTTACTGCTTCTCTTGATGCCGTATTTAACGGTCAACAAGCTCTTACTCAAGCTGACATTGATATCAACGTGTCTGCTATCGGTAACAACGTAAGTGCTGAAGACGGTTTTATCATATCTTCAATCGCTCAGCATAACTGTGCTGACATCACTGCTGTAGCTGATATTGAAGTTAACGGTATGAGAGACCCTATCAATGTAACTGCTGTAGGTAACAACCTTCAGATTTCCAGAGTTAATGTAGGTAACTAATTACTACTAAGATATAGGTGGGGCAAATGCCCCTCCTGTATCCTCTATGATTTTTATATAGGAAATTTATGACAATACTACGTCTGTTAATAATTATCTCACTTATTCCTCTTGGAAGCCTTTACGCAAGGGATTTCGAGCTGGATAGGGGTATCGGTTTCCAAAAAGGCAGGGACATAGAGGACTGGGTAAAAACTCAGGACGCTACAAATTCACCTTCAAGCCTTGATTCTAATTTTAACAGGATAAATTCACTGACAAAATCAAATCTTGCCTCCAGTTACGGTAACTCTATTGTTATCCAAACGCAGCCGGGAAGCCATGTTGTTGTAAACGCTTCGCAAATCAATACCGGTAACCAGATTGCCGAGGTAAACCTAAAAAGTATAAGCGGACCTACATATAATAATGTAGAGATACCGTCTTATAATCAGGACACGCATATTTTCCACGCACAATAATTTGCCATTTTTTAATAATCATGCTTCCATTGCAGTTTAACGCCGCCTACTCCAGAACTGCCTCCGGTACTGCTTTCAACACTCAGGTTGGGCAGAACCTCTATCTCAACACTGCCCTTCATGGGCTGTGACGGATTGTTACCTTTTTCTATCTCTATATATACTTTCTCATTGATATATTTTCCGACACCTACGCTTATTTCCTGCCCGTCATCTGTCTGCTCGGAATCTACCGATATGTTATCAACACCTATCAGCTTGCGTGTTTCTTCCAGCGGGTTAAACAGGCTTCTGCCTCCGTTCTTTAATTTTTGTAGCTCATTGGCAAGCCTGATTGCCTGCAACGGAGTTATCGAACCTGAGGATTTGCCGAACAGCAGGTTAGAGACTATCTCGTCCTGCGGCATTGAAGGTACTGAAGAAAGGCTAAGGCTTAAATCTTCCAAATTACCTGTAAGCCTTGCAGTAACCTCTACTTCTTTGCCTTTATATACTCCCGGTATCAGCAATGAAAAACTGTTACCCTCAAACCTGACACTGCCGTTTTGTAAAACGAATTTTTTGCCCAGTATTTCATAACTGCCCCTTACCGTAGTAAAGTGACCGCTATATTTTGCCTTATTAAGTGTTCCTATAATATTTATCTTGCCTTTTAATTCTGCATTTACGCCACGTCCCCTCAAATATGCCTGATTATCGGCAATAATAGTTACATCCATATTTATCTTAGGAAGCTTTCGGACAATGCTGTTATCATCATCGGTTGTTTTTACTTCGCCGTTATATTCCCGTGTTATTTTAACTTCCGGAATATTATTTGTCGTAAGGTTATCAAGTATTAGTGAAAACGGCGTTACATCAAGTATTCCCGATAGCAAAAGTTCCTTGAAAGAGCCTGTTAATTTCAAATTACCGCTTGCAGAGCCTTCCATATCATTGCGACGCAGTATTTTTGCAGAATCAGCTTTAAGCTCTATATCTACTTCATTAACCGCACTGCCTGACCAATCAATAGTTCCGGTTATGGCTATTTTGCCTTCTCCCCCATCGGTGGTGCTTGCTTCTATTATTCTGAATTTTGTATTGTCGGCAGC
Source organism: Pseudomonadota bacterium (assembly GCA_027620075.1). NCBI lineage: Bacteria > Pseudomonadati > Pseudomonadota > Pseudomonadota bacterium. The sequence continues at coordinate 38,007 of JAQCEY010000003.1, forward strand.
AAGGTCTAAGTTGATATTATGCAGTTCGGTTCCGCTGGATTTATTCTCGTAATATCCTTTTGAAAGTTTTAAAGAGCCGTTTATAATAGGCTGTTTGAGATTCCCCGAAAGCTTTACGTCAATTTTACACAACCCCCTTATGTCATGTATTTCCTGATCTAATAAAAGCCGGATATATTTCAGGTCAAAGTCTGATGAAACCGAAGCATCAAGCGGAAGGTTATGGTTGTTTTTAAGGTTAAGGTAGGTAGCAAGCGGTATGCTCAATTTTGCATTGCTTATCACCGAATTTTCTTTGATAACATCTATTTGTGCGTTCAGTATGTTCTGTTCGGTCAGAATATCTGCCTTAAGTGTTATCGGTATGATTTTTTTGTTATCCGTAACATCGGTAATAAAATTTACATTGCCGTTTATCAAAGGCATTTTGGCAGAGCCTTTCAGCCCAAGGTCTGCAGTTATCTTGCCTGCTTTTATGTTAATACCCATTGCACCCATAATACGGGTTGGCAGTGCAACAGCCTTTATTTTGATATCGAACTGTGCTTTTGAGTATTTGCCTTTTAAACTTATATATTCCTCATTGCTGGTACTCAATTTGAAATCATCAATTATCACCTCGTCAATATTACCGTGAGCTACAATATGTGACTTTAAAGGCAGGGTAGTATATTTACCGTCAAATGAAAGGTCGCTATGAAAACTAAGCCTGTCTATCAAACCGCCGACCGACATGCTTCCTGTTACAGAGCCTTTTATATCGGGTTTTTGTATCCATAGCTGAAACGGTGATAAAGGTAATTTCTCAAGCTTGGCGTTTATTGAAATTTCCTTATTATTAACAATGCCGCTTATAACCTGTTTACTGCCCTCAATATCTATAGCCGCCTCATTTATAAAAACGGTTGCCTGACGGCTGTCTACGGTAAGTTTTGCGTTAACCTGTAATTGCTTATCCTGAAACGGAAAGCTAAGGCTATCTACGGTAACGTTATAAAGCTCCTGTTCCTTTGTTATATTTGCCGTTAATTTTATATCCACTGTGTTTTCTTCAGGCACATAAAGGCTATTACCTATAAGCCCGCCTTTTTCTTCTCGGATATCGGCAGTGATAATAACGTTTTGACTATCGGATAATTTTGTCTTTATACTTGCCGACAAGCCTTTTTTATCAAGTGATGCGATATCTATATCGGCATAAAAAGGCGTGTCCGGACTGAACGCCGATAGTTTGCCCTTTAACGAGTAGCTATATTTTTTGATTGTATTGTAATGTAGGATAAGTTCCCTAACCTCGATATTATCGACTTTTACAGGGTATAATTTCGGTAGTACGAATTTTACTTTTTTAGCTTCGGTTTTTTTAGGGGGCGGATTACTTTGTATGTATAACTCCAGTAAATCGGCACTGAAATTCTTTATATAGACATCTTTATCAAGCAATTTAAAAACACTAAAACTTAGGCTTAATTCTTTGCCTTTGAGCAAAAGCTTACTGTTTTTATATATTTCAATATTACGGAATTTCCATTTATCAATGTCGGAGGATTCAACTCCTTCGATTTTAAACTCGAAGTCGGTTCTGCTTTCAACAAGGGTTGTAGCTTTAACAGCTATCCATGTGCGGGCGTTATTGTTGTAAACGATAGCGGATACAGCTCCCGTCACTATCAAAACCACAAATATGGAGATATATAATAATATTTTAAAAGACTTGCCTATTACCCTCAAAATGCCTGCCCGATGCTAATATAAAATTGAAAGCTGTCATCTATACCTTCTCTGCGTTCTAAAGGGAACGCCATATCAAAGCGTAACGGTGCAAAATCGGTATAGTACCTGACACCCGCACCATATGCCCATCTTACACCTTCATCAAGGTCGGGAGTTATATCATCATAGGCGTTACCTGCGTCCAAAAACATAACTCCTCCCCATTTTGGAGTGAACCTTAACCTACTCTCAAACGACATCTCGGTAAAGGAGCGTCCGCCTGTGGGAATATCAACATCAAGAGGACCTAGCTTCTGAAAGGCATATCCACGCACCGAGCCGCCGCCTCCGGCAAAGAACCTCTCGGCGATAGGTATGTCGTCAGTGTTTTGTCCGTTTATAGAGCCAACCGCACCCCTTAATGCAAATGTCGGTTTGAATTTAGCACGCTCAAATGTGTGATAGGCACTTGCACCGACTGTTGTTTTTACAAATCCTGTTCCCGTGTCGAAGGTATCGATGAAGGGTGCTATCTCGGCATTGACCGACCAGCCCTTTTTGGGATCAAGTATATTATCACGCCTGTCATAGGTAAAAGCCAGCGGGAAGGATAACAGCCCGAAAGTCTCTTCCTGTCCGTTACCGTCTTCATCTACCTGTGTGATATTCAATCTGCTACCTATTGAACCGGTAAGGTGTTTGCTTATTTTTCGTTCCAATCTTGCGGATATTGATGCTCCTATGGAGTTGAACGCCTCAAGATTCTCCTCCGATACTTCCGCACTTAAATTAAGGGTTTGTTTCGGCGATAAAAATGACGGTATAAAAAGCTCCGTATTTGCCGTGCGGTATAGTTCGGATATTTTAGCGTCAGACTGTAATTTCCATGCCTTACCGAAAATATTCCTATGCTCCCAACCCGCTGATAAAATAACCCCCTCATCTGAACTTACACCGCCGCCCAGCTTTACCGTTTTATGCTTGCGTTCTGTTATATCGAATTTTACATCAACAGAATTATCACTATTTTTTTGCAAAGTAGTTTCCACACCGCTTATAAGACCCGTCTCAAACAGGTTAAGGCGTGCTTTCTCAATTTCCGAGCGTTTAAAACAACCGCCTTCTTTAAAACCGATTTTCGGTAGCATATATGATTCTTTTATAGTGTTGTTGCCTTCAAATGATATGTAGCCGAAATCAGCGACATTGCTTCCCTCAACATTAATAACTATCTGTGCTTCTTTATCCGAGTGGTTTATTGTAGCGTCATAATCAACAGATATCTCCCACAGGCAATTATGTTTTTCGATATGTTTTTTTATAGAAGATATGGCGTTCAATAAACCCTCCGCCCTGAACCTTTCTCCTTTTTTTAATTCCATACCTTCAACTGAAGGAAGATTCTCAAGAAAAGATTCAATGGACGCACTTTTTATCAGGTAAGGTTCATCAGGCTCAATATTGAAATACGCCTCATCTTCAATTATCTCATATTTAATTTTAGCTGAGTAAAAACCCTCCGATCTCAAAAGTTTTTCTATCGCTTCCTTGTCGATACGTGCGGATTTGTTGATTGAAAGCTCAAAGTCGGCATTCTTCCTATCAAAGTGGTTTTTCTTCAGCACGTTCTCGATTAAAGGTTTTAACAATCCCTCGTATGAGTTGCCGCTAAACTCGATATTAAATTTCGGTTTACCGCCCAATAAGGGCAGGTCGATTGCCGTTGCTTTTTGAAAGGCAAACATAGATACCACAAATAGTGTGATAAATATAAAGTTGCGTGCTTTATCAATTGTCATAAACCGTAAATAACTTCACTTGTTAAATAATTTTTAAGGCAATCTTATTCTTTATACGGCTTAACAACAATAGTTTTAGATGGAGTACTCGGCAGGAGTCGAAATTGTGTTTAGTTAGCAATGCAAAAAATCTTATTGAATAGTGGTTAGTAGTCGATATTCAAGAATTTTACATTTAATAATTTCATAAGTGACAACTGTGCAAATTATATGTAACTAGTAATTATATATTAAATTACACAAGACTTTGAAATAAGTTCATGGTGAAAATCTATAAATAAGTCGGGAGGACGTTTAAAGTGGTAGATGTAACAAGCATAAGAAGAGAGGTACGTTACGGCATGCCTGCCGCAGATCAGGTTATATTCAACCGTCATTATGTATTAGGATATTCATATTATTTCCGTCAGGCAAAATGGGCATTGGAAATTGTAGACCCCGATAAGACCGATGTAAAAAGAATAGATTCCTTTCGCCCCGATTACAGAATACCGGAAATGTTCCGTGCCGATTTGGTAGATTATCAAAATTCAGGTTATGACAGGGGGCATCTGATAGCAAGTGCCAACCAGATAGAAACGGCCGTGCAAAATAGCGAGACATTCCTGCTTTCCAATATGTCGCCGCAGGAACCTAAATTCAACAGAGGTATATGGCGTGAACTCGAAGAGGCGGTAAGAGAGCTTGATTCCAACCCGAAAATATATGAAACATATGTTATCTGTGGTCCGGTATTTGATTTTAGAAACGCTGTCAACACAATAGGCTCGCTTGATGATAACGGAGTAAGCCTGCCGATACCCAATTCATATTTTAAATCGATACTGACCGAGGACGACAGAGGAAAACTAAAAATGTGGTCGTTCATTATACCGAATAAAGAAGCCGATAAACCGATTGGGGAATATGCGGTTCCAACCATCAGAGTCGAGCAATATGCCGGTATTAAGCTATGGAGTAATCTGGAAGGTAAAAATATAGATAGCGAAAAGAAAAAAGTACGTGCCTATTGGGGGTGAATATTAAATTACTCGCTCTCTTTTGCCACGTCTTCCGTTTAGTATTTTTTCAGTTTGTGTTAATTCATTATTTGCAAGTGCGTTAGTGCTTAAAACGTCTATGCCGTTCTTAAATCCCTTTTGTGAACCTATATACAAACCCATTATGGCAGTCCCGCTACCGACCATATGACCGTTTTTAACCGCTCCTGAAATTGTATCGGCATTGATATTTTTATTTGTTGCCATGCTATAAATACCCGTGCCTGCAACACCAAGTGCGAAGCCTAATGCATATGTTAACGCCCCTATCTCAACAGCACCCTTTATATTGTTTTTGGCTTCCTCCACCACAGGAGATTTTTCAGAGTTTGCAAAAGCTATAGAAACCCCGACGGTCAGTAAGCTAAAGCCGGTCATAAAACCCATCAATGATTTTGAATGCTTATTAACATTCTCTTTTATTTCCTTATACATCTGTTCACGTATCATTTTCATTTGAGTTTCTTGTGCAAATTTTTTTAACTCTTCATTTACAGCTTCAAAAAAAGGCATTTTTCTGTTTAACTCATTATGCCTGTCAATCTTTGCCTTGCCCACCATTAAAGTGCCTGCAACTATAAGAGCACCTGATACAACTTTATTAGCCGATAATATTTGCGTTTTGTTATGTGACTGTGCCAACTGGAAATTAACCATTTAAATTACGTATTTTTGTTTTTATAAAAATGATTCGGTAGCATATATTACTAGAAATAATACAGCGACTTGTAAAATAAAAAATTATCAGTGAAGTATTTGCAACCTGATTAAATATCAACAAGGCATGTTTTTGCGATTATGGAATTAAATATAAAACCGCAATCATTCTTAAAAGTGCTTTACCATTCTTTACATAATATTTATGGTAAGAATTATTAAAACATAAAAAATCAATAGTGAAAAAATTAAGGTATGTTAGAAGCAAAAGGTATTGTAAAAGAAACGGAGTTAAGAGAGTATCATTCGGTAAAAGGGGCGGTTTGGAAATTAAGGGCATGTGATGAGCGGCAGGTTCTGGCTATCTCGCAAAAATTAGAAATACCCGAAATACTGGCAAGAATGCTTTATGTTCGTGGTGTAGGTCTAAATGAGGTTGAGTCTTTTTTGAACCCCACATTAAAATTCCTAATGCCCGATCCGTTCCACCTTCTGGATATGGAAAAGGCTGCTAACCGTCTGGCAGACGCAGTTGAAAAAGGAGAGGAAATAGCCGTATATGGCGATTATGATGTCGACGGTGCTACGTCTTCATCGCTTTTGAAAAGATATTTTCGTGAAATAGGCAACGAACCGATAATATATATCCCCGACCGCATAAAAGAGGGATATGGTCCTAATACCGATGCTCTTTTATATTTAAAAGAACATGGTGTAGATGTGTGTGTTACGGTAGATTGCGGCACTATGTCGTTTGAGCCGCTGGCAGCGGCAAAAGAGGCGGGGCTTGAAGTTATAGTAATCGACCACCATCTAAGCTCGGAAACACTTCCTGAAGCTGTCGCAGTAGTAAACCCTAACCGCCTTGATGAAACATCGGATCAAAAACACCTCGCCGCAGTCGGGGTATGTTTTCTTCTTATCGTTGCCGTTAATAAAATATTGCGTGAGCGTGGTTGGTTCCAAAAAAGGAAAGCTCCCGACCTGCTTAACCTGCTGGATATCGTGGCACTGGGGACGGTTTGTGATGTCGTACCTTTAAAAGGTGTTAACAGAGCTTTTGTTTCACAAGGGCTAAAGGTAATGCGTAACAGGCATAATTGCGGGCTTGCGGCACTTGCCGATATCGCTAAAGTAGATGATTGCCCAAGCACCTATCATTTGGGATTTATGATGGGGCCGAGGATAAACGCAGGGGGCAGGGTAGGTCAGTCCGACTTGGGGGCAAGGCTCTTGTCTACCGAAGATGTTGACGAAGCATACGATATATCCATGAAACTTGATAATTTTAACATGGAAAGACGTGCTATCGAAAGCATGGTGCTGGAAAGTGCAGTTGCCCAGATAGAGCAAAAAGGTACAGATAGACCCGTTCTGTTTGCAATAGGGGAGGGGTGGCATCCGGGAGTTGTCGGCATAGTATCCAGCCGTATTACGGAAAGGTTCAACCGACCAAGTGCTATTATATCAATTAATGAAGGGTTGGGAAAAGCATCTGCACGCTCTGTAAGCGGTATTGATTTCGGCTCGGCAATAGTCGCTGCCAATCAGGCGGGATTGCTTGTCACCGGCGGGGGGCATGCAATGGCGGCAGGCTTCACAGTTGAGGAGGGCAAAATAGACGCTATGTATGAGTTCCTCTGTAAAAGATTCGAAGAAAATATTGATGAATGTGCCGTAAAACAAATTAAGGCAGATGGTTTCTTAAGCATTGACTCGGCCACGACCGAGCTTACCGACCTCATAAAAAAGGTGGAACCTTTCGGTACGTCAAACCCCGAGCCACGCTTTATATTTAATGACCTTTATATTATATATGCCGATATTGTCGGTGCAGACCACATAAAATGCGTGTTCGGTACGGATCATGCCGGCAATATGGGTAAGACCATAAAAGGTATGGCTTTCCGCAGCCTTGAAACGCCTCTGGGTAAGGCATTGCTTGACAACAGGGGGAAAACGGTATCTGTTGCGGCAAGGGTGAAGCTAAATAGCTGGCGTGGGGTTGACACTGTTGAATTGTTGATAGATGATGTTGCCGTTTAGTCGGGAGTGTTCGGTAAGTATAATTTATTTCAGTATCTTTTCGTTTAATGCTAATAGACGCTGAAACAAGTTCACCATGACATAAAATTTAACCAAGTCATTGCCTAATTATAATAAGTTTTAAAAGTATGTTATCGGTCGTTACTAAATCGGATTTGCGTAATGTTGTAGCTCGATTCCGTAAGGAGGGTAAAAAAATAGGTTTTGTACCTACAATGGGGGCGTTACATGAAGGGCATTTGTCATTGGTGGATATCGCAAAGCAAAGCGCAGATATCGTAGTTGTAAGTATATTCGTAAATCCTACACAGTTTGCCGAAGGTGAGGATTTTGATAAATATCCGCGCACGATAGAAGATGACAAAAAAAAGCTTCAAACAAAAAATGTAGACATAGTTTATCTGCCGAGCAAGGAGGAGATGTACCCTCAAGGGTTTGACATAAAAATATCGGTAGGGCAAATAGCAAAAGAACTCGAAGGCGTTACCAGACCGCATTTTTTCGATGGTGTTGCATTGGTGGTAAATAAATTATTCATGCAGGTGCAGCCTGATATAGCCGTATTCGGACAGAAAGATTACCAGCAGCTACATGTTATACGCAAGTTGGTTGCGGCTTTTGACATAGCTGTAAAAGTAATCGGTGCAGATATTGTCAGGGAAAAAAACGGTCTTGCCATGTCGTCACGCAATAGGTACTTATCTGATGAAAAAAGGGAACTGGCAGCTAATTTATATAGGATAATGAATGAAGTAGCCAACAATATAAAAAAAGGCAGCTCTTTTGAAAAGGCGTTATATTGGGGAAAGGAGGAATTGCAAAAGGCAGGCTTTACAAAAGTTGATTACCTTGAAATCAGGAATCCACAAACACTGTTAAAAACCGACTCCCTGCCCGCAAGACTTCTGGCAGCGGTATATTTGGACGAGGTAAGGCTGATAGATAATATTCAGATAGTATAGTTGCAAAATGGCAACATTGCTCATTATAAAAACCTTAAATTGTCCGATTGGTAAATTATGCGTACTCATTTATGGTGCATTAATCTATATATCATATGGGCAATTTATTATATATAGTATGAGTGTGTAGTAACTTTGAATTTAATTTACTCATCTTTGTCATCCTATGAAAAAAATTTAGTAAAATTTTTTATCATGGGATCCAATTCGAAAAGTTTAGGAAAACTTTTCGATATTAAAAAAGTTTCCTAACTTTTTTAAATGTGGATTCAACTATAATTTGTTTTACTAAACAAATTCGTGGAATGACAATGATAGACAAATTAAAACTTTATACATAACCGGAATTAATAAGTTGTTGCATAGGGATTAGTAATATTTGAGAATCTGCATCAAAGACAAACCTTTAAGATGTTAACTTTTTGTTAATAAGGGGGTGGTAGAATTTTCAAATATTGAATAAATTTTGTTGGAGTTATATAAAATGTATTTTAGAAATGTTGCAATTGTCTTAACGTTAGTTGTATCCTTCCTGATATGTGTTTCACCGCAATCATCATATGCCTATCAAACAACTGAGGATTCAAAAATTTCCGATCCTCTGGAATCGGTGAACAGGGTAATATACGGCTTTAATATGTTCCTTGATAAGATAATTATAGAGCCTGTTGCAAAAGCCTATAAAAAAGTAGTGCCGGAAGTCGGACGGAAAGGAATAAGCAACGTATTGCAGAATCTTACGGAGCCTGTAACATTCGCAAATTCAATATTACAAGCTGATGCGGAAAATACATTCACCACTTTCTGGCGATTTGCAATTAACTCCACTGTCGGTATTGCAGGTCTGTTCGATGTTGCAAAGCATGGCGGTCTTGAGCATAGGGGAGAGGATCTGGGGCAGACTTTCGGAAAATATGGCGTAGGAAACGGTCCTTACCTTATGCTGCCTATCATAGGTCCTTCAAATACAAGGGATCTTTTCGGTAGTGTCGGTGATTCTTTCATGGATCCGTATAACTACACGGTAGATGAGTACGGAATAGCCGGACGTAACCTTTTAGAAGGTCTGGACACCAGAGTTGAGCTTTTAGGTCTGCTTGATGATATTGAGGAGTCTTCCCTTGACCCATATGCTACCATAAGAAGCCTTTACACCCAAAAACGTAATGATGAGATTAGGAACGGTAAAAGTTCGGCTCTTAAAAAGTAACATTTTCCTTGCAAAAATATAATTTAACCATATAAAAGCACTTGTAAAACAATTCTTTTTAATAACGAGTGGTTCGGGTTTTGCTTGTATGTGCGTGTTATATTATCGAACACTCTCCTATTATTAAAATGAATTAACTGTAAAAAATATCGCAGTTGTGTTATGGTTTTAATCAATAATATATATTATAAAGAAGCTTATGAATATTTTTCGTTCTAGATTTTTGATAACATTAGTTATCACTTTTATAGCTAATGTTGCGTATGCCGATGTTGAGGGAGCCCAAAAATTCGTAAAGGAATTGGGTGATACGACTATTGAAACAGCTAAATCTACCGAACTATCCGTTGATGATAAGGAACAAAAATTAATAGAACTTTTTGAAAAGTCTGTTGATACGGCTTGGATAGCTAAATTCGTTATGGGTCAATATTGGCGCGATATGTCCGAAGAAAAACAAAATGAATATAAAAAGCTTTATCATAAATATCTGCTTCAAACATACGTTCCTGAATTTAAGACCTATACCGATGAAAAATTAAAATTCCTCAGTTCTGAAAAAGAATATGAAAATGAGTATATAGTAAAAACCGAGATAGTTTCTGCTAACGGTAATGCATATAGAGTTGACTATAAGGTTAGGAAAAACACTGACTCCGATTATAAAATATTTGACGTAGTAGCCGAAGGCATAAGCCTTATAACTACCCACCGTTCTGAGTTCGGTTCTATAGTTTCGAGAAAGAATGTCGACTTCCTTATCAAAAAACTGGATCAGAAAACCGGTAAGGAAAATTCTAATTAAACGATAATACTGCTTATTTTTATATTCCTAAATAAGAGATTGAAAAATTATAATAACTTTTCTATGTCGCTATAAACAACGGCTTTTTCTTCACGTTTTATAATATTTCCTATCTCAAAAACAGTTTCACCTGATTCTTCTAATATGGATTTAATTTGTGACGAATCATTCTTGCCGACAACTATAATCATTCCGATGCCGCAATTGAATGTTTTTAACATCTCTTCTGCCGTAATCTCTCCTAAGTTAGCAAGGAACTTGAAAACACAAGGCATAGTCCAAGCAGAACAATCAATATTCACCGCAATATCATCGGAAAGGACACGAGGAATATTCTCGGTAAAACCACCGCCGGTAATATGGGCAAGTGCCTTGACTTTGTCAGTCCTGATAGCTTCCAAGCATGACTTTATATATATTTTTGTAGGCGTAAGGAATACCTCACCTAATGTTTTACTATCATCAAACGGGGCGGGGCTTGAATAATCAAGTCCGTTATTATCAATAATATGCCTGACCAGTGAATAACCGTTAGAATGTATTCCGCTAGATGCCAGACCTAATATGACATCACCCTCTTTTATATCGCCTTTAGGCAATATATTTTTGCGTTCTACCGCACCCACGGCAAAACCTGCCAAATCGTAATGACCTTCGGCATACATTCCGGGCATTTCGGCAGTTTCACCACCTATCAGGGCGGCGTTAGCAAGCTTGCAGCCATCGGCTATGCCTTTTATTACATCATAGGCTACATCATTGCTTAATTTTCCGGTTGCAAAATAATCAAGAAAAAATAACGGCTCGGCTCCCTGTACTACCAGATCGTTCACGCACATAGCAACTAAATCTATCCCGATGGTGTCATGTTTATTTACCTCAAAGGCGATTTTCAGTTTTGTGCCTACTCCGTCATTTGCGGAAACCAGAACGGGGTCATCATACTTACAGGCGGCTAAATCGAATAATCCGCCAAAGCCGCCAAGGTCGGCATCAGCACCTATTCTTGAGGTGGATTTTGCCAGCGGTTTTATCTTATCTACCAAACGGTTGCCGGCATCTATATCTACGCCTGCATCTTTATATCTGTTATTCATAATAAATTCTTGGACATCAATAAAAATTAGTGTACAAAAAATATACGTTTTTAAAGAATTTACAAGTAACAATAAGCTATGCGTAATAATTTTGTACTAATAATAACTTTTATTTTGTGTTTATTCTCCGGTTTAGCTAATGCGGCAGGGATATTTACCATTAATAATCTGAAAGTCAGCGGTAAGGGCGAAAATGCAAAAGAGGCCAAAAATAATGCTATTGATGTGGCACAGGCTCAGGCATTTAAAGAGTTGCTGAAGCGCATCACGCCCGACTATACGCAGAACATTTGGCCCGAACCGGACAAGGAGGAGATATCCGAACTGGTACAGGGAATAGATATAGATAAGGAAAAAGTGACTTCAACCCACTACGAAGCGGTCATAAACATATCTTTCAATGAAGTGTTCGTAGAAAAATTATTACAGGAAGCAGGAGTTTCTTATACGGGAACAAAAGCAGATCCGGTGCTTCTTATACCGCTTTTAATAACAAATGGAGAAGGCGTTATCTGGGATCGCAGTAACTACTGGCAGGCTGCGTGGAAAGAAGCCCTCGAAGATAGCAGTTTTGCTAATTTCATAATACCCGAAGGCGACCTTGGCGATATATCTGCCGTCAATATCTCAAGCCTTATGGAAAACGATTTGCCTCTTAGTTTTAATGAAAGGGAAAAGATAAAGTTCCTTATCAATAAGTATAATGTGGACAAAGTGATGCTGGCAAAGGCTTTTCCTAGCGAATATAACGGAACTATCGGTATTGAAGTGGAAACGTCTTATATAAGTGAAGATGAGCCGCAAAAAAAATCGCAAAAATTCTACGGAAAAGCTGAAAATGAGAATGTGAATCAGGTAATGGCGAAAGCTGCCTCTAGCATAATATCGAATATAGAAAGAAAATGGAAAGATGAGCAGGAACAAATACGTCAGTCAAAAGCCGAGATAAATATCAATGTTCCGGTAAAAGACCTAAATGACTGGAACGAAACTTATAACCGACTAAAAAGCTTTAGCTTTATTAATAAGATAAATACTAAATATATTACGGTGGAATTTATATCTTTAGACCTGTTCTTTCAGGAGGGATATGAGAAATTCATAGTCAATCTGGCACAAAACGGAATGTTCCTTGAAAAGCGTTCAAACGGTCTTTTCTTGAGAAAGCAGGATTCTATGCCGTCATGGTTTGAACCTGCAAGCTATGAAGGCTATATTATGAATTCTGACGGCAAATTCGGCATTAAATAATTAAGGAGGTTTAGTGAACACAAGAGATAAGCTGTTGTTCTGGCTAATAGGTTTTTCATTACTTGGAGGCTTCTTGTATATGGTCAGCGGCATCTTACTGCCGTTCGTAGTTGCAATGATAGCTGCCTATTTTCTTGACCCTGCCGCCGATAAACTTGAGAATTTCGGTTTATCACGCTCAATTGCGACTTTAATTATTACCGGTGTATTTTTTGTCACGGTAATTTTGATAGCAATGCTGGTAGCTCCGATACTCTATGACCAGCTACTTTCAATGTTCAGGAAGATTCCCGAATATATTACCCTTGCCAATGAAAAGTTCTTGCCGAAATTCTCAAGCATATTAGAGCAGATTGATCCCGATGCCATAAACAAGGCTAAGGAATCCGTCAGTGAGATATCCGCTTACGCTTTCAGGTTCGTAACAAAGGTTATGGGTAATATATGGAACTCAGGGATTGCGGTAGTCAATATCCTGTCTTTGTTATTTGTTACCCCGATAGTTACTTTTTATATGCTGCGTGATTGGGATAGGTTACTTGAGAAGGTAAAGGGGTGGCTGCCTGCCGATAATAAAAAGGTTATTCTTGAGCAAGCCCATGAAATCGACAAAACCCTTTCAGGCTATATAAGAGGGCAAACAAATGTATGTATTATTTTAGGAGCTTTCTACGGTGTGGCGTTAAGCCTTGTCGGGCTTGAGTTCGGCTTTGCGATAGGTCTTGCTACGGGCATATTGTCTTTTATCCCTTATGTAGGGCTGTTGTTCGGTTTCGTTGTGGGCATGGTTATTGCCGTATTGCAATTCGGGAATATTATTGATGTCGGTATTGTCGCATCAATATTTATTATAGGGCAGATAGTAGAAGGGAACTTCATTACCCCTAAACTTGTAGGTGATAAGGTGGGGCTGCACCCTGTCTGGATAATCTTCGGAATGATGGCAGGTGCTTCTATGTTCGGTTTCTTAGGTATATTGCTTGCCATACCAGTAACTGCCGTAATCGGTGTGTTGGTAAGGTTTTCGCTTGCACAGTATTTAAAAAGCTCTTTTTATAAAGTTGAAAAACCTAAAAAAACACCCAAAAGCCCGAGAGCGGCTAAAAGTAACGGTTAGTTATGCCACAAGAATCCTTTGATTTGTCAGTAAAAATACCCGTAAGGGAAGATGACTACATCATATCTAATTCCAATATAAACGCATTTTCTCTTATAAGTAAATGGCCGCAGTGGGACTCGAAAATATTATTGCTTTATGGTCCTGAATCCTGTGGCAAGACCCATCTTGCAAAAATATGGTGTAAAAATGCAAATGCCGTATCTTTGTCTGCTGAAGATATATATGCGAATAATTTTGACCTGTCTAAAAACCATCTTCTGGACGATCTGGAAAAAGTATGTGATGAACCGGCCTTGCTGCATTTTTATAATATGGTTAAAGAGGCAGATAGCGGATATCTTATGATGACCGCAGGCAACAGCCCGTCAAATATGAAGATACGACTTGCAGACCTCAAGTCAAGACTTGGTGCGGTTGCATCTATAGGCATAAGTGACCCTGACGACGAGATACTCAGACAGATACTGGTAAAACAATTTGCCTCAAGGCAGTTAAAGGTTGATATGGACGTAATAAAATATATCGTATCACGTATGGAAAGATCGTTCCGAGCGGCAGAAAAATTGGTCGATATCATTGATGAGGAGGCTCTTAAACAGAAAAAAAATATCACCATACCTTTTGTTAAGACTCTTTTGGAAAACCAATGAAAAGCATTCAGACCATAATAAAGGTAAATAAACAGGCACTAGATGAAAAGCGTCAGGAACTGGCAGAGCTTGAAGGGCAAAAAGAACAGCTTATAAACTGGCAAAAGAAAATGAAAGACGAGCTTGCAAAAGAATTTGATTTTGCAGTAAAAAATCCTGAGATGAGCATTACCTTTGACTATTACCGAAAATTGATAAGCCGGCGTCAGGTAAACCTGCAATTAGCCTTAAATGACCTGAACTTGCAGATTGAGAATATAACATTACAGATAGCCGAGCTTTTCGGTGAAGTAAAAAAATATGAAATAATAGAACAGCAAAAACTGGCTAAAATATTGAAAGAGCAAAAGCTCCGAGATTCAAAAGCCCTTGATGAGATTGCTATTAGTAATTACCTAAAAGAACGTAACGGGCAGTAGGTAGTGTCCACAAATTATGGTAAATTAACTTTTCAACAATGCTGTCATCCCCCGAATTTGCAAAGCAAATTATAGGGGGATCTCATTTGAAATTATAGAGAAGGGCTAATCACATTTATATTTTTCCCTTAGAGCCATAATCGTAGCCTCAGGTGCGGATATATTGAGGTCGTTTTTAGGATTTTTAGTCCATTCTAAGAACACTTTGGCAAGATCATGTGCCGATATGTCTTCCGGAATACACGTTTTGGTATTAGCCTTTTCTGCTTGAAGTATTATCAATATCCCGCCTATCCCGAAAAAATAACCGTTACATGAGGCTCTTTTTGCAATGTTTTCCGTAGTATTGAACACATTCTCGAAGTGATGCTGGCAAGATGCGTATATATCCCCCGCCCTTACTATAGGAGCCGTTTTAGGCTCGGATTTCAACGGCTGTTCGGAGGTTATTACATCGTCCTTTACCGCACGCCCCTCATCAGCAACCGCCTTTTCTCCATAGACAAAAGTAGATATTATCAAAAATAATGACGATAGTATTATGGTTCTCATTTTTCGGATTCCTGTTTTTTTTGTGTAGTTTTCCTTCTAAGGAGGTTCTTACGCAAATTTTCCGCAGACCTTGATGATTGCGGTTGTTTTTTATTAATATTATTATCTTTTATAACTTTTGTCATAAAATGCTTGCCTTAATTATTAAGATGTGGCAAATTTCCGCCCCTTAAAGAATTATAGTTTATAAAAAAATAATATAAATATCTTTTTATAATAATAATTTATATTAGTTAAAAAAGCATTAAGATAGCCGCAGTAGCTCAGGGGTAGAGCACGTCATTGGTAATGACGGGGTCGGGAGTTCAATTCTCCCCTGTGGCACCATTTTATAAGTATTATAAAATAATGTGTTGATAGCCCCGTCAACGCCCCACCCAAAATTACAATTTTTAGCTTATGCCTATTTTACGCCTAATGTAACCCTTGCGTAAATTTGTTATTTAATCAATTTCTTTTAACTTGTTTTGTTTGGCTTGGTAGCCATCTAGTGCCTTTTTGGTTAATATGAAAGTTTTTTATAATTACGTTGTTTATCAAATAAGAATCATATAAAGTCAGAATCGAAGTTGTTGCATTTATCCCCTTTATATCAGTGCTTTAGCTCGGTAATGGCTTTTTCTGAACGGAGTATGGTTGCTTAGTTTATCAAATAACCATCAAATAAGATTTAGTGCTTTATGGTATAAAAAAATATAATATATGGAATGGGTAATGTTAAGCCCAGAAAGGTATATATTTAACATGCTTGCGAGAGGTGTTGTCTGGGTCTGATGGCTTTATAAATCCTTTCTTTAACGTGTCGGATATAATACGCGAAACTATTGCCTGATTCTTTTGTTCAATGCCAAAGCGTTCTCTAAGTGAGGAGTTTGTCATTAATTGATTTGATTCTTGGCACAAGCAAGCATGCCAATAACAAGCTCTAATTTTTTCTTCTTTATTCATTTTCGTCAGCGCTTTATATGCGTAAATAGTTATTCTGGTATGGTTTTGTTCAACTGAAAACTTTGGAGCCGGCAATTGTACTTTTTCAATTTCAAATAATACTTTATCGATTCCAGTTCCTCGTTCCTCGCAAATATTTATACGTCTCATGAATCTTGCTAGTATTTCATTTCTTGATTGTGGTGGGGAGTCTAAGAATCTATCCGTATCTATTAGAGGAACTCCGGGATTTGTAATTTCAATTCGGTCTTGGAATATTTCTACCATTGGACCGGTTCCACTTATAGTAAAGTTTTGGTGAATTAATGCATTTGCTACAAGTTCTCTTATTGCTAATTCTGGGTAAGTCTTGACTTCTTTTCTAAGTGCTTGACCAATAATTTCATTGCTTGGTAACTTGTCATTTATAAAGGATATAATATTCTCAAAACCTACTGCTTACCCCTTCTTTCCAACTTGTTCTTTGGTTGTTTGTACCCTGTTATTTCCATCATAAATTATTACCCGAATTGATTTTCTACTCAGGTGATCAAAGCTGTTTAAATCTTTAGCCGGTAGAACTCCGCCTAAATTAGTTATATGGTATTTGTTTTTGCTTTTTTTTATTAATTTTTCTTGCTCAAGGCATTCAAGAATACGACTCTTATTTTCAGGTAAGTTTTGACCTGTTAATTCAAAATATTTAGGATAGTCTAAAAGTGATAAAATATCATCATTAGTTAAGTCTTTTGCAGCAAGCCCCTTTTCAAAAACTATTTGTTTTGATTGCTCCCACAATGTGCGTTCTTTTTCCGGATACTCCTGTAATTTTTTCTTATAACTACCAATTCTTATATAGGACGTATCTTTAAATCGAACAGGCTGATGCCATGCCGGAGGTATTTCAATAATTACAACCGGCTTTTCTTCAAATAAGAACTCATGAATTGTAAAATCAATACGAGGAGTAAGTAAATTCATAAGCCAACTTTCTAACTCTTGGTTGCCTACTTTTTCTTGAGACGGCTTAAATTTAGTTCCACATATATTGTGACTGCTATCGTCAATTCCAAATATTAAATAACCGGCTTCTTTTTTATGAAGTGCTGCTGAATTAGACAATGCAGAAATGTACTCTCCCATTTCATCATTACGACACTTGCCTTCTTTAAATTCTAACCATTCACTTTCTTTAGGTAAACTAATGAAACTTTTTATTAGGTATCTTAATGAGGGCAAGGATATATTTGACATATTTCTAAATAATCACTTTTGCAACCACTTGCCTTCGGCTGACTGATAATATTCGGAAGCCTGAAGTTTTTCATATAACTTTTTTGCGGCAAGGGTTTCTACAACGTCCAGAGGCTGACCGTTTTCGGCGGAAATATTCTTATATGCTTCTTTGCGTTTTGCGTTTATCTCCTCTACAAGTGATGTAACCTCATCACCTGATTTTACCGCACCGATATAGCCGTTATTTTGCTCACCGACCAAACCGTTTGTCTTTGCGGTGGCAAGGTCTAGAGCATTTGCCATATTTGCGGACAATAAAACCGTAACTGCAACTATAAAATTTCTAACTATGTTCATTTGTATTTCTCCTTTAGAAAATATCCGAGTTAGACATTGCTTTTTCAAGATCCTTCTCAATCTCAACTTTGACCCTGTGGTCAATGTTAATGTTAAGGTTTATCTCGATAGGCTTGTCGGGTGCCTGAAATTTTACTTCATGCTTTGTACATGCAAGCGTAAAAACCATGAGCGTTAATGTGATATATTTTAATAGGTTCATTTTATTACCTGTTCTGTTTATATTGCGATATATCGTCCAGTCCCAGCATAGAACTTATCGACTCTATAACATCTCCACGGAAATTAATATTAAGATTAACTACCGCCCCATTATATACTTTCGGGTTATTTCCCCGAAGCTTTGCACTTATTTCCGGCTTACCGTCATGTTGACCTGTAATTAACTTTAAGTCATCATACATAAAATTTTTCAATAAATCACTTGTATTTTTTACCTGTTCGACATTTTGCGGTAATGCACCCAGATGTTTTTCACTTAATGACAAAATACCGTCGGTGAGGTTGTACATACTAGCCCCTTCAAAACTAAAGCCTTTTGAGTTTTTTCTTATAGGAATTGTTCCCGACATATTACCTGTAGCCTTCACGGTTTCATCATCTTTTAAAACGAACTTTAATAATTTTTCTAGCGAAACGGAATTTATATCGACCTTTGTTTCAAAGTTCTTTTTATCAAGAGGTAGTTTTGCAACGGACAGGCTACCTTCGGCAATATCGGCTTTTATGTTCTTGGCGTAAGTGCCTGTATTATTGCTTACCAGCATTCCTTTAATAGCAAACATTTTGTGTTTAGCATTTATCTGAAGCTCCAGACCAGAAGACGCCAAAGAGCCTTTGGCTGAAACGGAAACAGGCAGCCATATTACCGGAGTTCGCTCGTTCTTGTCTAAAGATATTTTATTTATAGCGGCATCTATAATATAAAACTGCTCGCCCGTTGTTAAAGATAACACCGCCCCTTCAATATTATATGACCTGTTATTTGCTAGTATATTACCTGATTTCAAAGTAGCTGTTAGCAATCGTGATTCGGTATTTATTTCGGCTTTGATAATAAAATTGGCGGTTATGTGCTTTTTATCCTTGTATATAATCCGGATTTCATCTGCCTTGATGGTTTTAAAGGGTATCTTTGCGAAAATATCAGGTGATGGAATTTTTTTAAAAATATCGCCCTGTTCGCCTGAAGGCTTGTCACCTGATCGGATTATATATGTGAAGCTGCTAAGTTCTATAGTATCAAAATTAAGGTTAGCGGCTTCCTTTATGTTGTAACTAATATTGATATCGGGAATAAATATTTCAGGTTCCATATCTATACGCAAATCGGATATCTTTATCCCCGTTAACGATACATCTGTTATTTTAAAATCACCGATGGGAATATTCATGGCTTGCAGCTTGTCACGCACGACTTCTGCAACCCATATTTTCCAAGGCATGGTAAAATAGGCAGTGACCGAAATGCCGGATAAGACTATAATAGCAATGAATAAAAATTTTAAAAAACGCATATAATGACTTTACGCTAATATTTTTAATATTTTAAGTATAATTTTTTCATTTTTATTATAGAGTTCAGCCTTTAAATGTACAACAGCGTAGAAATATGGTAGTTAGTGGAAAATACAGAAAATAATATCAATTTAAAAAAGTACAACCTCCTGTTTGCCGTGACATATGGGGCGGGTATAGCATTTATCAATATACTTTCTCAGGTTTTTGATATTGATTCCGGGAGTTTTGCCGATAATGTTATTATGATGGGCTGCATATATTTTGTTGCAGGTAGATTTTTCAATGATGAACAAAGGCTGCCTGATAAAACCGAACGTAAGAAATTGGTGATAGCCAACCTGATTATCAGCACGTTGATATCACTTGTTATACTGCTTTTTATAATATTACTGAGTCCTGACGGAGAACAGCTTTGGGGCTATATATTGAAAATATTAGTTAGTATAAGCATTTTTGCATGGGTAATGATAATAAGTTTAGTAGTTTTATTTTACTATTTTTTACTGACATTCTTATATTTTATTTCAGGGAAAATATTGATGAAACAAAAAAATAAAGATAGTTAAAGTTATGCCGGATATTCTATAAATTAATATACCGTCATTCACCGACTTGACCGGTGAGTCCATAATTGCATAAAATAGATTCGCCGACTAAATCGGCGAATGACACTATTTGAAAGACAAATTTTTGACCTGTAAAGCATATAGTCACTTTAAGATACTCAATAAAAAAACAACAAACACGGAACTTATGCAAACTAATCTGGTAAAAGTACTCTTTCCCCTGTTCTTGCCCGAACCGCTTACATATAGCGTGCCTACCGATATTAATATCAAAGAAGGGGATTTTGTTCAGGCAAGTATTAGTAATAAATCCTTAATCGGGGTTGTGTGGCAAACCGATATTTCCGATTCGGGCAAATATAAAATAAAACCTATAAATAAAAAACTCAATGCCGGAGCGTTATCACCCGATTTAATGAAATTCATAGATTGGGTAGCAGACTATACCTTATCAGGAAAAGGCATGGTGCTGAAAATGGCTATGAGCAGCCCTAAAGCACTGGAAGATGAAAAGCAGATAACCGCTTATGAGATTAACAAACAGGCTTTAAGTGATATAAAAATCAGTAAACACGGAATGCGGGTAATAAGCCTTTTAAATGAGGCGGGCGTGCCTCTGACAGCAGGTGAAATTGAAGAACAGGCAACTGTCGGAAAATCAGTCATAAAAACACTTGTTGATAAAGGGGCTATGCAAATAACCCTGATAGAGCCAAAGCGGGATATTCCCCATATCTCAAAACTTGACATAAACCTTTCGGCTAGCCAGCAAATTGCCGCTGATGAGCTATGTAAAAAAGTACAGGCACAGAAATTCAGTGCAACATTGTTAGACGGCGTTACAGGCTCAGGCAAAACGGAAGTATATTTTTCAGCAATAGAGCAGGCATTGCAGATAGAAGGCTCGCAAATTTTGATAATGCTGCCTGAAATAGCACTTACAACACAGATAGTACACCGTTTTGAACAAAAATTCGGCTTTGAGCCGACTCAGTGGCATTCAGGGTTGACTCTCACACGCAAAGAAAAGAACTGGCGTGACATATCACACGGCAGGGCAAGGCTTATTATAGGCGCACGCTCGGCATTGTTCCTACCATATACGAATTTGAGGGCAATAATAGTCGATGAGGAACATGACGGCTCTTACAAGCAGGAGGAGGGAGTAATATACCACGCAAGGGATATGGCGGTTGTGCGTGCCGGTATAGAAAAATGCCCCGTAATACTGGCATCTGCCACACCTTCAATTGAAACGGTAGAAAATGTCAGGTCAGGTAAATATTCTGTTTTAAAACTTGATTCACGTTTTGGGGAAGCCGTTATGCCCGATATTAAAATAGTTGATATGCGGCAGGAAAAATTAAGGGCGGGTAAGTGGATATCATCATTTTTAAAGGAGCAGCTTGCACAGAACATAATAGCAGGCAGGCAATCACTGTTATTTTTAAACAGGAGGGGATACGCACCGCTGACTCTTTGCCGTGAATGCGGATACCGATTTAAATGCCCCGATTGCTCAAGCTGGCTGGTAGAGCATAAAAGCTTCAAAAAGCTGATGTGCCATCATTGCGGGTTCAATCGGCATATACCCGAACAATGCCCTGAGTGTCTAAAGGAAGATAAACTTGTCTCCTGTGGTCCGGGGGTGGAAAGGATAGTTGAGGAATTACAGGACTTCTTTCCGACGGCGAGGATTTGCCTTATGACGGGTGATAATATCACGAGTTCTAAGCAGGTATCCGAAGTTCTAAGGTCAATTGCCGATGGCGAGGTAGATATAATTGTAGGGACGCAGGTCATAGCTAAAGGACATCACTTCCCGAAACTTACGCATGTTGGTGTGATAGATGCCGATTTGGGGCTTGAAGGCGGAGACCTTAGAGCCTCCGAACAGACATATCAGTTATTGCAGCAGGTAGCAGGCAGGGCAGGGCGTGAAAAACAAAAAGGCACGGTCATAATGCAAAGCTATATGCCCGATAATTCGGTAATGAAGTCACTTTCCACAGGCAGCCGTGACGATTTTATAAATACCGAGATACAAAGCCGCATGAAAACGAAAATGCCCCCATATTCAAGGCTGGCTTCCATAATAATATCCGGCAAGAATGAAAGACTTACCCAAAATATTGCAAAGGCAATCGTCAAAGCCGCCCCCCTACAGGATAAAGTTAGGGTTATGGGACCTGTGCCTGCAACCATATATATGCTGCGAGGCAATTACCGTTTCCGCATTCTGGTAAAAACCATGCGTAATATTAATATCCAAAAATGGATATCCAAACTGCTATCACAAGTAAAAACCCCTGCATCTGTTACCGTTAAAGTAGACATCGACCCTTATAGTTTTATGTAGCCGGAATATCTAACACTTCCCAAATAAAACTAATAATTTAAAAAATGATTTTTTCAGTTATTATTATGTAAATGTTCAATTTAAATAATACCGACTAAATATTAATGTCTATAGAAAGTGATATAATTGACGGCAAGGTTGAAAGTGTCGTAAGGCAAATCCCCCATCTTGAGGACGGTCGTATCGGGTCGTTATTTTTGTTCGCCGTTACTTTTGAGCAGGAAGAAATAGCCACCGGACTGCTTGAGGCAAGGTCGGCGGCTATCGACCCACGTATAGTTGAAGAGATATTCAAAGCCGCCGCCGTACATAATGAAGCCGAGCTGGTCAGAAAAATAATCAAGCAGTGTGGTGATAAGCTAACAAAAACAACAATGCTGGACGCTGCCAAAATGGCTGCTGTAGAACGCAACATCAAGGTCATTAAGATTATCGCAGAAGAAGGGCATCTTGATGACTATATCAACAAAGAAGATGAGGAAAATCCGCATCTACTTAAAATAGCGGTAGATACCGGGGACTATTTTTTTATAGAAAAACTTCTCGAACTTCCTGAGATGGAAGTTGATTTCCACCACATAGCCTACGCTGAAAAACGCGGTCAGCATCGAATGTCGGAATTGCTAAAACTGTTCAGGACAAAAGAAACAAAAAAATATGATATGATGGATACGGTATATGATTACGAAAAGGATCTGGTTGCCGTAGGACCGCACATGCAGGCCGAGCTTGAAAGGCGCAAGCGGGTATTGTCGCAGTCACGTTATAGGTTATAATAACTCTTGATTATAGTAAAAAATAGTGTATAAACACACCCCTTATATGAATTGTCCATGAAAAATGGACGCTAGGAGAATAAGATGAAACAAGACATACATCCCGATTATCACGAGATAACAGTAAAAATGACTAACGGTACCACTTTCAAGACCCGTTCCACTTACGGTAAAAAAGGTGATACTTTGCAGCTTGATATTGACATAAACACTCACCCTGCATGGACGGGCGGTACGGCTGTTCTTAACAAGAAAGCAGGTCGTGTTGCCGACTTCAATAAGAAATTCGGTAATATTAGCTTCTCTACCAAGAAGCAAGCAGCGAGTGCGAATAATGCCGAAAGTGCGGAAGGCGAATCAGAAAAATAGTTCCGTAAATAATAATATTACGGCTGTCAACTTTCCGACCCACCCGAACTATAGTGCCGAGAAAAAGTTACTATAATTTCGTATATCATACTGAATCAATTTTAGTTATCAATGATTGTCGAAATATACCGGATATAACGCTGAAACGTTCACTTCACTGTTTGATATCTCGGCATCGGAACGATTGCCTTCGCAAGGACATCTATAATCATAACTTACAGCCTTATGCTTAGGGTGGTAAATTATGTTCTGAACGTTTTGATTATCATCATATAATTCTTCGGCTCCTTCAGGAACGGTATAAGAATAACTTCCTCCGCCGCCATTTTCATCAATATGATGGTAAAAATAACCGCTTTCATCTACTACTATATAGACTTGCGGCTCTTCTTTTTTTGCTATCTCCGACTCGGATACTTTGCGGTAATATCCTTTACCGTCATCGGAATAATATATTGCGTTACCGTGTCTTTCACCGGCTTTTTGCCAGTTTATAGAGTTGGCATTAAAACTAAACGTAATTAATACGGCTATCAAACCTGCTTTTAAGTATATCATATCGCTACTATTTATTGATGTTTCTCCCATATGAGCCTAAAAATGTAATAGTTTTAAACCTCATAATATCAACATTAAACCCAATTTCTTAACAAATAGTTACCTGCCTTATATATTTTTTTATTTTTATTTATATATGGAATTCTCGTAAGATGCTTTTTACGTGTTTTTAGGCTAATTAATTAGATATTTAGCTTTATTTTGCTTTTAAAAGAATTTTGAAGTTGTTATAAAGATACAGGGGAAAACTATCTCAAACAGGGAAATTTTTAATGAGACTAAGCAGCAAGACCATAAAACCATTTTTAGGAAACGGCATAATTCACTTTATCGGAGTGGGCGGAATAGGAATGAGTGGTATTTGTGAGATACTGCATAATCTCGGCTATAACGTACAGGGCTCCGATTCTGCCAATAACTCAAACGTGCAGAGATTAAAGTCCCTTGGAATAAAGGTTATAGTCGGTCAAAAAGAAGAGAATGTGGAAGATGCCGAGGTTATAGTAAAATCATCGGCGATTAAGGATACCAACCCTGAAATAATAGCCGGCAGGGAAAGACGCATACCTATTATACAGCGTGCCGAGATGCTTGCCGAGATAATGCGTTTGAAATTATCTGTGGCAGTAGCCGGAACACACGGCAAGACAACCACCACTTCAATGGTGACTTCAATGTTTGATGCCGCTAACCTTGACCCTACCGTTATTAACGGCGGTATTATAAATAGATACGGTACTAATGCACATTTAGGTGATGGCGACTGGTTGATTGCCGAGGCTGACGAATCTGACGGTACGTTCCTGAAATTACCTGCCACTGTGGGCATTATAACCAATATCGACCCTGAGCATATGGAGCATTACGGCACTTTTGATGTTTTGAAAAAGTCTTTCCGTAATTTCATTGAGAATTTACCGTTCTACGGGTTTGGTGTTTTGTGCAAGGATCACCCTGAAGTAAGTGCATTGGCAACTACGATAAAGGACAGGAAAGTAATTACATACGGAATAGAAACGCAGGCTGATGTGAGGGCTGAAAATATCCGCATTGAAAAAGGCGGCAGCACGTATGATGTAGAAATATCCGATAAGCTAAAAGGCGGTTCCAGAAAAATAAAGAACATACACCTGCCTATGCCCGGACAGCACAATGTATTGAACTCACTAGCCGCTATATCTGTAGCTGCCGAGCTTGAGTTTGATAATAAAACTATTTTGAACGGCTTTAGTAAATTTCAGGGAATCAAGAGGCGTTTTACCAAAACGGGTGAATATAACGGTATTACTATAATTGATGATTACGGTCATCACCCCAAGGAGATTGCCGTAACTTTAAAAACGGCACAGGATACGGTTAAAGATACTAAAGGCAATGTTATTGCCGTAGTACAACCACACCGCTATAGTCGTGTGAAAGACCTGTTTAGTGATTTTTGCTCATGCTTTGCATTTGCTGACGAGGTTATCGTAAGCGATATATATGAGGCAGGCGAAACCCCTATTGAGGGCATTAACCGCGATTCTCTGGTGGACGGTATCAGGAAGTCTGGGCATAAGAACGTGGTTGCGTTAGAATCAAAAGATGAATTACCCCAAATAATAAAAAGGGACGCTAAATCAGGTGATGTTGTCGTATGCCTTGGTGCGGGAAGCATAAGCCTGTGGGCGAATGAACTTCCCGGTCAGCTTAAGGAGTTAAAGCCCGAATCTAATGGTGCAGCAATATCAGCATAATGGTTCCTAGCACTATCCTGTAATAGGCAAACGGCTTGAATCCGTGATTACTTATAAAATTTATTACGGTTCTCACTACTAAAAGGGCAGCAAAGAACGCAGCAAAGAAACCTATTGCAATTATTGCCACATTATCGAACGACAATATATCACGGTTTTTATAAAGGTCATATACGGTAGCACCCAGCATCGTCGGTATGGCTAGAAAAAACGAGAATTCCGTTGCGGTCTTCCTTTCTACCTTTAAAAGCAGCGAACCCATTATAGTAGCCCCGGAGCGGGAAGTTCCGGGAATCATGGCAAGTGCTTGTGCAAATCCTATCATGATAGCTGTTTTAAACGATATTTTCTCAATGGAGTCATATTTTGGTTTCGGAGCGGTTTTTTCTATAATAAGAATAAGTATCCCACCGACAATAAGACTGATAGATACAACCGTGGGCGAGAACAGAACTTCCTTAATAAAACTATGGAACATAACCCCAAGTACCGCGGCAGGTAGAAACGCCAGAGTAATATTAAATGCGAACTTTTGAGCTTCCTTTTGTTTTGGCAGACCTATCAGCACCTCGATAAGTTTTTTCCTGTAAAGCCAGCAAACGGCAAGAATAGCCCCAAGCTGTATGACTATTTCAAAAACCTTACCTTCGGGGCCTTTGAATTTCAGGATATCAATTAACAGTATAAGGTGTCCCGTCGATGATACGGGGATAAATTCCGTTAATCCTTCAACAATACCGAGTAACAGTGCCAGTAATGCGATTTTTATATCCATATCAGCGAACGAAAATATGCACTTCGCCACTATCTACAAGTTCGCTGTCCTGAAATGTTATCCTGATTTTATCAGGTGCGATACCCGTTCTTCTTAAAATATCGACAACATCATTGCTATTTGCCACGGATTGAGCCTTGTATGCACGGTTATCCCTTGCACTATCTGTTTGCGGTACTATTGCTACTATGTCGAAAAAAACATCGGGCTTTGCGTCCAAAGCGGCATCCACAACTTTCTCAAGTGGCTTTTCATACCCCACTACCTCTTTATTAAAACGTATTATCATTGCGGCATCTTCAGCGTTAGCGACACTGCTGCAAAAAAGCAACATTATTGAAAAAAATATTGAACAGAAAGTTTTCATCTCAAACCTATTTTTATACATTATCATGCTAACATATTGCTTAAATCAAATTGACGCAACATTTTTGAGAAAATCATTAAATTTTATTAATTTAAATTAATTGTGGTGCGTTGCACAAAGGGTGTTGACATATAGTTTTAGTAGATATATTTATGATGCTAGGCACTATTAATAAAAAATTAGGAGAAATTAAAATGTCTAATAACAAAAACCCATTTGCGGATTTTCTTGCAGGATGTTCTACGTCTAACCCGTTTGCTGCGGAGTGTGACTGGGATAGCGTTGTAAATGCAGGTCGTCAAAATGCTAAAGCGTGGTCTGACGCTGCTAAAGCTGCTAGCGAAGGAATACAAGCTATTGCTCGTCGTCAAGCTGAAGTGGCTCAAAAATCAGTTGAAGAATTCTCTAAATTCTTTAAAGATGCTTCATCTACAAAAAACCCTGAAGAAGGCATTGCTAAACAAGTTGAGTTCACTAAATGCTCTCTTGAATCAGCTATTAAAAATTGTAATGAAATTTCTGAAATAGCTTCTAAATCAAACAAAGAAGCTTCTGACATAATAAGCAAAAGAATTTCAAGTGCTTTGTCTGAAGTTGCTGCGAATGCTAACAGCTCTTCTAAGAAAAAAACTTCTGCTGCGGCGTAAGTAAAGTTTTTCTGATAAAATTAAGTCCTCTTTTTAGAGGACTTTTTTTTATTTACGATAGGGGTTTGCATTTACCTACTGCGACCGCCACCTCTTGGGCTACGAGGCGTTGCATTTGTTCCATCTGAGCTAAGTGATTGCTTATCTTCATCAAATGCATTGGAGCGTCTTATTTCTATATCGCTTCTCTGTCTACCGATGCGATTTCTGAATCCTCCCTGATCAGGATTAGGTATACATCACGCAAACCTCCTACACCTTCACGTATAGGTCTGTACTCCTCAACATCGGCCTCTTCTCCGCCTCTAAAAACAGATTGTGAATTGCCGCCTGTTGTATCTAAATCATTTGATTCATCAACCAGACCAATTATCTCTAACCGCTCTGCTACGCTTCGTCCGGCCCAATCTTAGTGGTTCTAAATTAAATTCTTCAGCCCCACGATTCCTCGGCACTTGTGTTATTGCACTTGCCTCACTATCACTTGATAAGCTTGCTAGGCTGCTGTCATCACTAAAAGTATTGGTATCAAAGCTCCCTACACTTATATCATCAAAATCCAACTCAATTTCATCATTCTCTAGTCTTAGAGAATATTCTTCACCTTTATTTTTTTTATCTGACATTGCCTAACTCCGGAACTAAAATCATTAATATTTTAATATACCGCACTCGTATTTGTCAAATATGCGGTACACAACCTACATAAAACTATCTTTAGTGAACAATGCCCAACCAAATAAGTTATAAACTTTCCATTCAAACTAGGTCTTATCTGTGCTAGAATAAGTAGGTTCATAAGTAATGAGGGGGAAAGTATGTCGGTAAAAAAACAAAAACTAGGCGAGTTCTTATTTGATTACCTTTATGAGCAAGGAATAGAGAACGCTTTCGGTATTCCGGGTGATTTTGTTCTGCCTACGGTTCGTTACCTTGATAACTCCAAAATAAAATTATACACAATGACGCATGAGCCGTCCGTAGGCTTTGCTGCCGATTGCTATGCACGCTCTACAGGGTTAGGGCTTGCAATAATAACATACTGCGTGGGCGGGCTGAATATGTTGAACTCGATAGCCTGTGCCTACGCCGAAAAAAGCCCTGTTATAGTAATATCGGGAGGACCTTCCGCCAATGATAGGCAAAAAGACCCGATGATTCACCACAAGGTACGCACTTTTGATTCACAACGCCGTATCTATGAAGAGGTAACATGTGCCAATACTGTATTGCTTGATACCAAAAAAGCCGCCGAAGAGATAGTAAGGGTTGTGCAGGCAGTAAAAAAATATAGCCGTCCCGGTTATATTGAAGTACCTTTTGATGCGGTAGACACGGAGATAGAAATCCCCGATAATATTTTTCAAATTTCTGAGGCTCCACAAAGCGATAAGGATATATTAAAAGCCTGCATTGAAGAGATAACTCAAATAATAAACGCTGCCAAGCGTCCGGTTATAATTGCAGATATAGAGCTACACAGGCACAAACTTACCGACCTTGCCTCCGAGCTATCGAAAAAGCATAACATACCTATCGCCGCAACATTGATGGGAAAAAGCGTTGTACGTGAAGACAACCCCTTATATCTGGGGGTATATAGCGGAGCGTTTTCAGAAGCCCACTGTCAGGAATATATTGATAATTCGGACTGTGTGATATTGCTGGGAGCTTTTTTGTCAGATGTACTGCTTGGTTTTTCATCGCAAAAATTATCCAGACAAAAATGCATAACCCTAAATACCGAAAAAGCATATGTAGGGCTGCATACATATGAGTATTTACAATTAAAGGATATTCTAAAAGGACTTTTAAACGCAAAAATAGAACGCCGTAAGGACTTTAAGAATCCTAAACCTGTCAATAAATTCACAGGTCTTGAAAAAAACTCTTATGACGAGAAGATAGATGTTGAGTCTTTGTTTAACATTCTTTCAACTCATATTAAGAAAAATGATACGATCGTATGTGATACGGGTGATGCACTGATAGGTGCTATAGGCATTAAAACAGCCACTCGTAGCCATTTCTTTGCCGATGCCTATTACCTGTCTATGGGGTTTGCGGCTCCTGCTGCGATAGGTGCTATGGTTGCAAATCCTGCCAGTAAATGTTTTGCCATTATCGGGGACGGAGCTTTCCAGATGACGGGTATGGAACTTTCAACCACGGCTAAATATAAACTTGCTCCGGTTGTGATAGTTATAAATAATGACGGTTACGGAACGCAGCGTCATATTATAGACGGCGACTTTAACAATATAACCATGTGGAATTACACCAAAACTACCGAGCTGATAAATTACGGTAAATCGGTCAAAGTAACTACTAAAGGCGGTTTGGAAGAAGCGTTAAAAGAGGCAAGGAATTATAAAGAGCTATATTTTATCGAGGTAGTTGTACCACGTGATAATTGCAGTATCTACCTGCGTCAGATGGGAGAGGCTATAGGGAAGTTGAGAAATCCTGATAAAAGGTAGTAAAAAAAGCGAGCCACAAAGACCCGCTTTTTTATAAATTACTAACTATGCACCGGCTGCTTTAGCAACTTCGGCTGCAAAATCCTCTTCTTTTTTCTCAACGCCTTCACCAAGGGTAAGCCTTGCGTAACCGCTTATAGAAGTAGCACCGCCTATTTCTTTTTCAGCTTCTTTTAAAGCGTCTTTTACGGCAGTTTTACCGTCTATAACGAATGCCTGCTCAACCAATACAACCTCGGCATAGAATTTGCGGATACGTCCCTCTATCATTTTAGCGATAACTTCATCAGGCTTGCCTGATGCTCTTGCCTGCTCGGTAAGGATTTGACGCTCACGCTCAACCAATGATTCGTCAAGGTCAGCCACATTTAAAGCTTCAGGTTTCATAGCCGCAATATGCATAGCTACCTGACGGCAGAAATCACCGGCTTTATCGGCATCACCTTCGGTAGAGTAAGCAACGATAACGCCTACCTGACCTAAACCGTCAGCAATTTTATTATGTATGTAGCTTATAACATTATCGCCTTGTACAGTGTCGATACGACGCAGGTCGATGTTCTCACCGATGCTACCGATAAGCTCTTTTATCTCGTCTTCAATAGAGTGAGATTTGCCCGGATAAGCAGCGGCCTTTAAAGATTCTATATCTTTAACGCCTTTTTCAAGAGCGGTTTGAGCGATATCTCTTGCAGCCTTTTGGAAGGTTTCATTCTTAGCGGCAAAGTCAGTTTCAATATTAAGCTCTACTATAACACCGTTTCCATTACCTTGTGCAACAGCAACAACACCTTCTGACGCAGTACGTCCTGCTTTTTTACCTGCACTTGCTATACCTTTTTTACGCAGCCAGTCAACAGATGAATCTAAGTCACCGCCACACTCGGTTAGAGCTTTTTTACAATCCATCATGCCTGCACCTGTTTTCTCACGCAATTCTTTTACTAGAGCAGCAGTAATAGCCATTTTTTACCTCATTATTTTTTAATTTGTAATATTGTCTATATTTTCAGGAAAGCCAATTCCCTGAGCAATTTGTTTTAACAAACTAACTCAGGGAATGACAGCAATAAATTATTTATCGGAAGCTGTTTTCTTTTCAGCGGGTTTGCCATCTGCTTTTTTAGCTTTTGCAGCAGGCTTCTTTTCCTCTTTAGCATCGGCTTTTTTTGCTTCAGGTTTCTTCTCTTCCTTTGCAGCGGTAGCTTTTTCGTCTTTTTTATCGCTAGCTTTTTGAGCCGCAGGTTTCTTATTATCTTTAGCCGCTGAAACTCTTTTAGAATTGTCGTTCTTCGGCATAGGCAATATTTCCGCAGCTATATCGGCAGCAGAACCTATATCGACACCGGCACTACCCAAGCTTTCTTTTAGTCCGGCAAGTGCGGAATCGGCCACAAGTCTGCAATATAGTTTGATAGAGCGGATAGCGTCATCATTTCCCGGTATAGGGTAGTCAACACCGTCAGGACTTGCATTACTATCTACAACTGCAATAACGGGAACACCAAGCTTTTGGGCTTCTAGTAAAGCTAACGATTCTTTGTTTACGTCAATCACGAAAAGCAGGTCGGGCTTTCCGCCCATATCCATGATACCGCCAAGTGATAATCTTATTTTTTCAGCACGTCTTTGCAGGCTTAAAACTTCTTTCTTTTTAAGACCGGCTAAATTCCCTTCCAATTTTGCTTCGGTATCACGTAATGTTTTTATGGAACCTGAAACCGTTTTCCAGTTAGTAAGCATACCGCCCAACCATCTGTGGTTTACATAGTACTGACCGCAACGTTTTGCCTCTTCGGCAATTGATTCTGATGCTTGACGTTTAGTTCCTACAAAAAGAACACGTCCGTTTTTCCTTACAACTTCATGTACTTTCACTAAAGCCTGATGAAGCATAGGTGCGGTTTGTTGAAGGTCGATTATATGCGTACCGTTACGGCTTCCATATAGAAACGGAGCCATTTTAGGATTCCAACGCATTGTTCTGTGACCGTAGTGAACTCCCGCTTCCAGTAGTTCACGCATAGTAAATTTAGGTAAAGCACTCATATTTATGTCCTTTCTTAGTTGTTGCCTCCGCAGGAAAAATCCATTATCAACAAAATAACGGACACCAAAAAAATTCCCACGTGTGAATTAAAAAAATTTCAGGAAGTCTATATACAGCATAAAATCAGTATATGCAAGGGTTTATTTACCCCAAAGCTCTTCTACACGCTTGTCACGTCCGCAGCTATAGCGGTAATATTTGTAACGAACAGGGTTTTTCTTATAATAATTCTGATGATATTCTTCTGCCGGATAGAACTCGGAAGCTTCGGTTATCTTTGTAACTATTTTAGAGGGCAGGACACCCGAATCATCTATTTGCTTTCTTGTTTCTTCGGCAATTTGTTTTTGCTCTTCATTATGGTAAAAAACTTCAGAGCGGTATTGAGGCCCTATATCGCAGAACTGTCCTCTGGCATTTAGCGGGTCTATACTTCTCCAGAACTTATCCATTATTCGGCGGTAAGTTATTATATTTGCATCAAATACTATCTGCACAGCCTCAACATGCCCCGTAGCTCCTGATGAAACCTGCTCATATGTGGGGTTAGGCTCGCTACCTCCGGTATATCCGGAAGTTACCGATATAATCCCGCCTATTTTTTCAAAATCACTTTCTATACACCAGAAGCAGCCTCCTGCTAAAGTTGCAGTTTCGTTTTTTGCGTTAGCGTTAGCCATAGTTATTACCGTTGTTATTAATATTGTTATTAAAAATTTTTTCACTTTCATTTCTCCCCCTCAGCCTCGAACGTCAATGCCAGACCGTTATTGCAATAGCGTAGCCCCGTAGGTTCGGGGCCGTCTTTAAATACATGCCCCTGATGACCGCCACATCTGGCACAGTGATATTCGGTACGCGGATATATAAGTTTAAAGTCGGTTTTTGTTTCAACATGTCCTTTGATAGGTTGGAAAAAACTAGGCCACCCCGTTCCCGATTCATATTTTGCTTCCGACCTGAACAACTCAAGACCGCAGGCGGCACATTTGAACACACCTTCACGTTTTTCATTATTTAGCGGACTTGACCCAGGAGGTTCGGTACCCTCATCACGCAATATATTATATTGTTCGGGTGTTAGCTTTTCTTTCCATTCTTTGTTGCTTAATTTTATTTTCATAATTTCTCCATGTTCTGCCGATGCTTTTTCCACTACAATAAAATTATTAACTATCAGATATACCGTACCCACAGCTACGGCAAGACTTATGATTTTTTTTACGGATAACATAATCTATCTCCTTTTTATATTAATTTGCTATAGCTAAACCTATTATTTCTTTTTGCCCTTCTTTTTGTAGTATAACAATAAAATTATCGGTATCGGGGATATCGCTTGTTACGCTGATTTTTTCACCTTCATATAACCCTATACGCTCAATATGGCGTACTATATTGGCGTTGGTTAGTAATTCTCCCGAATTTTCTCCTCTTGTTACTTTAGTTGTATTTTCAAAATCATATCCGATTACCACTATATCTGCTTTTTGTTCCGGCTGCGATACATGCGGCAATACATTTACTTCCAGTTTATCTCCCGTTATCTTTGCGGACATATATACATCTTGGGTTGAAGATAAGGCTTTTTTTATAAGTGAGTCAACTTTACTATAACTTGAGCCTATAACCTCATATTTACCGTCAATCACCGCTTGCGGCGTATATACCCTTCTTTTTTGCATGGCGTAGGCGTACCCTCGTTGTCTTTTAGTTATCAAATCGCTAGAAAACGGATCTTTCCAGCCTATATAGTTCCAGTAATCGACATGCATTGAAAGCGGTATAACGTTAGGGTTATTTTCTTTCAAATATTTCAGAACCTCGTCGGCAGGCGGACATGACGAACAGCCCTGCGATGTAAAAAACTCTACTATAACAGGTCTTGGTGCAAGTTTATCGTCGGCAGCAAAGACACTTTGTCCGTAAAACAGAATTGTTATAAATGATAATGATTTTGCTAATATACCCATATTAATAATATTTTTTTGTTTTGTTATAATATTATTCGTTATGATAGTTGTTTTAGTTACATTAATATAAAATCAGGAGATAAAAATAGATTTTTTACTGTTATTCATTACAGGCTTACTTGCGGCAACTATACTGCCCGTCCAGTCTGAAATAGTCCTGTCGGCTTTAATATATTCACAAAAGCACAGCGTTGTTTTGCTGGTAATCGTTGCGACTATCGGTAATGTACTGGGTTCGCTTATAAACTACTATATCGGCAAGTATGTTATGCATTTTAAGGATAGGAAGTGGTTTCCCGCAGATAATAAAATGATAAACAGGGCTAACGGTTTTTACCAAAAATACGGTGTATGGTCGCTGCTGCTTGCATGGACACCGTTTTTAGGCGATCCACTGACTATCGTAGCCGGAATCTTCAGGACGAATATCTATTTATTCCTGACATTGGTAACTATAGGTAAGGCAGGCAGATATATAGTTTTGGCAATGGCTTTGGAAAAAGCTTTTTAAGAGTCGATTTTCTAATAATCGATACTAAAACCACCGGCATTAAAAATTCAGGTTTGCCTCTTCTGCGTTTTCTACCTTTATCATGGGGAATAAAAGCTCAACCGTCGTACCCAGACCGACCTCACTTTTTATATCGAACGTGCCGCCCATAAGCTCGGTAAGCTTTTTCGTAAGGGGCAGACCAAGCCCCGTTCCTTCATATCTGCGGCTGATAGAGCTGTCTATCTGTCCGAAAGGAGCCATTGCTTTAGAGATATCCTTTGCAGCTATGCCGATACCGGTATCCACTACATTAATTATCACATTACCGTTCATGGCATCTTCGATTAGTGTTAGTGTTACTTTGCCGTCTTCAGGCGTAAATTTAACGGCATTTGAAAGCAGGTTAAGTATTACCTGCTTCATACGTTTAGGGTCGGCAGAAAGCACCACGTGGTTAGCAGGGAGATTCTCCACAAGATGTACGTGAGCCTCTTTTGCCCTTGGTTCGATAAGCCTTAGACAGCTATGTGCTATTTTACTGAGGTCTACATCTACCTTTTCAACATCAAGCTTTCTGGCATCTGCCTTGGAGTAATCCAAGATATCGTTTATCAGGCTTAGAAGATGCACGCCCGATGAATTGATATCGGTTATATATTCTTTATATTGCGGGTGTCCTACCGGTCCCATTACTTCGTCCCTTATTATCTCGGAAAAGCCGATAATTGCATTGAGCGGCGTTCTAAGCTCGTGGCTGACATTGGCAAGGAACATTGATTTTTGTTGGTTTTGGGCTTCCGCTGCCGTTTTCGCTCTTTCCAGTCTAAGCTTTTCGTCATGCTGTTTGTTTATCAGTTTTTCCGTCTTACGGGAAGTAAGGAAAAGTGCCAGATATAAAAGTATGAAAGTGATTATAATTGAGAACGATACAACCATATGGAACAGCGATAGTTTTTCATATGATTTTGTAACATCATCATATATTTCCACTATGAATTTCAGTTCTTTTTCATCTTTTACGGCTTTTGTCTCTCCGCCATCTTTATATGTGTTGGTACAGTTAGCCGTACTGAACGTTGAAACCGTCCTTACATAGCTCCCGCCTACATCTTGCTGATTATCCTGATACATACCTAAAGAAGTTAGCAGCACCCCCTTAGTTTGACCGGGTGTTACGCTGTGCAGTATATCAGGCTCCTCATCGCTTAAAAACACTACCTCGGCATCATGTGTAGTAAAGAACATCTCTTTATTTTCGGTATATATACTTATTTTCTCAGCGGCGTTCATCGACAACGATTCTTTTGCATTGGTTAGAAAGTATTTCTTAAAATACTTGTCGTCCTGCCAATCATTAACGGGTTTTGAATCTAATGCTTTGAGTATGGGATAATATTTACAGATTATATTTTCAGATAATTTTTCTATCAGATTGGTATTGCCTTCAACGATAGGGGTCTTTATTACCGAATTTGCTGCAAACGAGCGAAAATACATCCCGGCAAAAAATGCAGCGACAACTACCAGAATAAAGCTTAAAAAAGCAATGACGTTGAAATATCTTAACATTTACATAATATTTAAATATAACCTAATGATACACTAATGCTCAAAGAATAACAATCAATATATTAATGGTTGAAAAATGCAAGCAACTTACATGCAAAAAGCGATTAAAATTGCGAAAAAATCTTATCATGAAGATGAAGTACCGGTGGGTGCGTTGATAATTGACTGTAATACAGGTGAAATAATATCTGCATCAGGCAATTTGATGAAAAAGAACAATGACCCGACATTACATGCGGAAATGAACGTAATAAAGGAAGCCTGCAAAAAAAAGGGTACAAACCGCCTGACCGATTGTGACATGTACGTTACCTTGGAACCATGCCCTATGTGTGCTCAGGCTATAAGTTTTGCAAGAATAAAACGGTTATATTTCGGGGCGTATGACACAAAGGGCGGTGGTGTGGAGCATGGGGCAAGGATATTTGAAGCGACCTCGTGTTTTCACAAACCGGAGATTTACGGCGGCATAAATGAACTCGAATGCGGGCAGTTACTAAAGGATTTCTTTCTAGGGAAGAGGTAATTTAAGCGATTTTTTCTTTAATTTATGTTCCCTCCATGTAACATAAGAGCTGCTTATTATAATCAGGATAACTCCAAACCACCCTGATATGCTTAGCACCTCGCCGAACATAAAATATGCTATAAGGCAGGTAAATATAAGCTTTGAAAACTCAAAAGGCTGCAATACGGAAATAGGGCTTTTGTTATATGCTTTGATAAGACACCACTGCCAGACGAGAGTGTTGACTGCGAGCAATATAACAAGCGGTATATCGCTAATTGCAGGTATTTGCAGGTAAATCAATGCCGCAGGTATAGAAAAAATAGTCATTACTAGTGACATATAAAAAATTATGACCATGGGTGATATTGAGTCGGATAATTTTTTTATAACAATATTTGCAACAGCCCATAATATAACGGTTGCAAAAACCCAGCTATATGGTGCAAGGTCAACGATGCTCCTCCAAGGCTGTAATATTATAAGCACTCCCACAAAGCCGATAACCAAAGCTAATGTACGTCGATAGCTTATAGCCTCCTTTAGGAAAATAACTGCCGCAACTGTGGTAAATAAAGGCGTAGAAAAGCTAAAAGCCATTGCTGAGGGCAGGCTGACTTTTGATATAGCTACGAACCAGCATGTAGATGCCGTCTGGCTTATAAATCCACGTGTCCATAATATTTTTGAGAAACGCAGTCTTTTAATCTCTTTAAAATGGTAGAATAAAACGGGGATACAAATAATAAGTTCTACCGCGTTACGCAAAAACACCACCATGGCAGGATTTAAGGTAGAAGACATATGCTTACCCATAGCACTAAGGCATGCGAATAAAAAGCAGGAGGCTATAAAGTACAGTATGGCAGGCATGCTCTGAAGAGTAATAAGTTGTAAAACATGCCGACCTTAGTATATTTTACCATATGTTACAAATCAATATGCGTAGGGGTAATTCATATTATCTGAAAATTTGCGGTTGCTTTTGGCTTTCTTCACGCTCTTTTAACAATCTGTCGGCATATTTTGTACCG
This sequence comes from Pseudomonadota bacterium, assembly GCA_027620075.1. NCBI lineage: Bacteria > Pseudomonadati > Pseudomonadota > Pseudomonadota bacterium. The sequence continues at coordinate 75,629 of JAQCEY010000003.1, forward strand.
CCTTTTCCTTCGGCAACCATTTTTCTGCTTTCTTTAATATAATCGGCAAGGAATCTATTCAGTACGGTATCCTGATTTTGTTCGGTATTTTCCTTTTGTTTTTTCTCGGCAATTTCAAGAACACTATCCACTGCTTTTCCGGTAAGTAGCGGAACATATTTTTCTACGGCTGAAACGCCCTCTTTTTGAAGTAGCGGGAATACTTTATCATATGGGGATTTTTTTTTGTTTCCTGATTTAGAACGAGTTTGATATTCGGACTTCATTTTATTTTCCGTTTTTTACCTAAAAAATTTAATATAATTATTTATTCCTTAGGAAAATAAAAGTCAATAACGGTTAATATGTTAACAAAGGGTTATCAACAGCATTTTTGCATAGATAGCTTTGTTAAAGTTTTGTTAAGAAAAATTTTTTATATGAAACATTATATTAATATAAGCATGTTAATGTAAGAATATGGAGGGAAGATAGGAGCTATTATTAATTTCTTTATCAAAATATGTTTCTCAAACAATCTGCTAAAGCAAGATAATCTTGCACCGATAATGATGAAAGAAATGAACCTCGGCTTATAAAAATAGCAACAAATCCAACCTTGAAAGAGTAATCCGGATCGCAATCTTTTCCCACAACGCTTAATTACGATCCGGATTTGCTTTCACTATAATTTTAAAACAAAATATTTGCTAAAAAGAAAAAAATCCAATATTGGTAAGGCATGTTAGTAGATTCGCATTGCCATCTTAATTTTCCTGATTTTGAGAATAAAATAGCCGATGTTGTTCGGCGTGCGTCCGATATGGATGTTAAATATATGCAGACCATCTGTACCAGACTCGGCGAGTTCCCGCAAATATTAGATATAGCAAATGACTATGATAATATATGGTGTTCGGTAGGTGTTCACCCCAACAATGTGGCGGAAGAAGAATTAACTAATGCCGAAGAGCTAATAAAGTTAGCACGGGATAATAAGGTTATAGGCATAGGTGAAACCGGTCTTGATTATTATTACGAGCATTCACCACGTGAAAAACAGCAGAAAAGTTTTAAAGAACATCTGAAAGCATCGGCAGAAACAGGGCTGCCTGTGATAGTGCATACACGTGACGCTGATGATGACACGCTTAGAATTATGCAAGAGCAATATGCCGTCAAACCGTTTACGGGGCTGATACATTGTTTTAGCACAGGTTCAAAGCTGGCATACGGAGCTATTGAACTTGGTATGTATATCTCAATATCGGGTATAGTTACTTTTAAAAAAGCCACTGCACTACAGGAAATCGTAAAAGAACTTCCTCTTGAAAAAATGCTGGTAGAAACCGATGCACCCTACCTTGCACCCACACCTCACAGGGGGAAGACCAACGAACCGGGATTTACCCGTCATACTGCTAGATTCATAGCGGATTTAAAGGGCGTAACATATGAGGAGGTTGCAAAAACAACTACGGCTAATTTCTTTGAACTATTCTCTAAAGCTAAACCTTAAAACTCGTATAATGCCGTTTTACCTGCAAAATGCTGTTGCATATTCCGGTATATTCTGACATCTTGGGTAAATTCAACCTTTGGGTTAATTGCGAGGAGGATTTTTAAAGCCATGAATGATTTAGATACGATACTGGCGTTAGTAATCGGTTGCGGTTCTTTGGCTCTGTTATACGGCATATACATGGCTACGCGTATAATATCGGCTCCATGCGGAACCGATAAGATGAAAAAGATAGCTGCGGCTATACAAGAAGGTGCGGCGGCTTATCTTAACAGGCAATATAGTGCAATTGCTCTGGTCGGCGGTATTATAACCGTCTTATTATTCCTGTCACTCGGCTATTATGTTGCGTTCGGTTTTATTATAGGTGCGGTTCTATCGGGCGTAGCCGGATATATCGGAATGAACATCTCGGTACGTGCTAATGTAAGGACTGCGGAAGCCTGTAGGAAGGGGCTAAAAGAAGGGCTGGAAATAGCTTTTAAATCAGGTTCGGTTACAGGTCTGCTTGTTGTGGGTCTCGGTTTATTCGGTGTAACCGGTTATTACATGTATTTGAAGAACTCATCAATTCCTGCCAGAGAAATTATAGAAGCTTTGGTGGCACTTAGTTTCGGAGCGTCGTTAATATCTATATTTGCCCGTTTGGGCGGCGGTATATTTACCAAAGGTGCTGATGTGGGTGCCGACCTTGTAGGCAAGCTTGAGGCAGGCATACCGGAGGACGATCCGAGGAATCCGGCAACCATCGCAGATAACGTAGGCGATAATGTGGGGGACTGTGCCGGTATGGCAGCCGATCTGTTTGAAACTTATGCGGTAACCATAGTGGGAACAATGTTGCTTGGTTCGATTTTCTTCGGTGGTTTTGCACGTGAATTAATGATGGTTTATCCTCTTGCTATCGGAGGCGTATGCATCGTTACTTCAATTTTGGGAATGTTCTTTGTGAGGCTTAGTAAAAACAGCACCAATGTTATGGGTGCGTTATACCGAGGTATGATAGCGACCATAGTATTGTCACTTGCCGGAATATTCCTGCTTACCAACCAGTATTTCGATGAAAAAATTACTTACGAGGTAGGTAGCATAAGTTTCAATAGCACGAACTTATTTTTCTGTGCTGCATGCGGTCTGGTTATAACCGGTCTTATAGTTTGGGTTACGGAATATTATACTTCTACCAAATACCGCCCCGTAAGGAGTATCGCCAAAGCTTCGACGACAGGTCACGGCACTAACGTAATACAGGGGTTGGCAATATCAATGGAAGCGACCGCAATCCCTATAATAATAATATGTGCCGGTATAATATTTTCATATTCGAATGCCGGTCTTTACGGCATATCTATAGCGGCAACTACTATGTTGGCAACAGCAGGGATAATAGTGGCTCTGGACGCATATGGTCCGGTTACCGACAACGCAGGAGGTATTGCCGAGATGGCTGAACTTCCCGAGAAGGTAAGGAAAACAACCGATATTCTTGATGCGGTCGGCAATACTACCAAGGCAGTTACTAAAGGCTATGCGATAGCTTCGGCGGCTCTTGCGTCGCTGGTTTTATTTGCGGCATATACGGAAGATTTGAAACATTACTTCCCCAATCTGAATGTTAAGTTTGTGCTTAGTGACCCTTATGTAGTTGTAGGACTGTTTATCGGCGGTATGCTGCCTTATCTTTTCGGAGCTATATGCATGATGGCGGTAGGTCGTGCGGCAGGTTCGGTCGTTATAGAGGTAAGGAGGCAGATAAAGACCATAAAAGGACTTATGGAAGGTAAAGCCAAGCCTGAATATGGTCGTGCGGTTGACTTGCTTACTAAAGCTGCGATAAAAGAAATGATAATACCGTCCTTATTGCCGATAGTCGCTCCTGTAGTTTTGTATTATGTAATTAATTCAATAGCCGGTCAGGAGGCGGCATTTGCGTCTTTAGGGGCTATGCTGCTCGGAATAATCGTAACGGGGATTTTCGTAGCCCTTTCAATGACGGCAGGCGGCGGTGCATGGGACAATGCGAAGAAATATATTGAGGACGGCAATCACGGCGGTAAGGGTTCTGAGGCTCATAAAGCGGCAGTAACAGGTGATACCGTAGGCGATCCTTATAAAGATACGGCAGGACCTGCGATAAACCCTATGATAAAGATAGCAAATATAGTAGCCATCTTATTACTTGCCATACTTGCAAATTAAAGGAGAAAAAAGTGAAAAAACTTTTAATTATAATTATAGCATTATTACCGCTTAATGTTTTTGCAAGTGAAGGTCTTGAAGGCAGCCTTTCGGTCGGAGAGATAGCCGCTGATTTTTCCCTACCCAATCCTGACGGAGAAAATATAAGCTTATATGAGGAACTTGCAAAAGGACCTGTGGTAGTAAGTTTTTATCGTGGCGGCTGGTGTCCGGTTTGTAATAGGCAGCTTCAGGAATTTCAGGTCAATCTTTCAAAGATAGAGGAGGCGGGTGCAAAGCTGATAGCCATATCCCCTGAAACACCGTCAAATTCGGAAAAAACGGCAGTTAAAAACCTACTGAAGTTCGAGGTGTTAAGCGATAAAGGCAATGAGCTTGCCCGTAAATACGGGATTATATGGCAAGTGCCTGAATCTGACAGGGAAGGCTTTTCCGAGTGGCTAAAAAGCACTACGGGGCAAACATTAGAAGAGTTCAACAACCATGAGGGTTATGAACTTCCCGTTCCTGCCACCTTTGTTATAGGTCGGGATAAAATTGTAAAATATGCTTTTAAGGATATTGATTACAAAAAAAGAGCCGATATTAACGAGGTCTTAGAAATCCTTGAAAACCTTAATTAGCAAAGGTCTAACGACCTCTGCCCTGATTATTTTCTCGCCTTTGAGCAATAGGGTTATTCTCTCTTTCGTCATCGCTTAATTCATTATCTGATAGCTCGGTAAGGGCGGGAACTAATTCGTTAGGATCTCTATTTGCAAGGTCTTGCCTAGCCAATCTTAGATTTTCTTGTTGTCTGATTAAATTATTTCTAATTCTATTTGCTCGTTGAAGTCGTATTATTTCATCATTAATATCATTAAAGTCATCAAAATGATCCTGCCAAGCACTAAATCGATTAGTTCTACAGCATTTAACGGCTCATTATCCTGACGATTAACGACCGGTTGACGATTTTGACGGATTCGGTTTTCTTCTCTTCTTGCTCGGGCAATTTGTTCATTAAAATGCCTTCCGACAAAGCCATGTCTCATAACCTTCTTCCTTAAGCAGATGCCACAAAGAACGGATTGGCAAAATCTTCCTTGGCATAAATAAATTCGGAGCCGTCGGTATTAAGCACCTTGCCGCCTGCTGCATTTAATACGGCGTGTCCTGCGGCTATATCCCATTCCATAGTCCTTCCGAATCTTGGATAAACATCTGCCGCCCCTTCGGCTATCAGGCAAAGTTTAACGGAGCTGGAGGCAGACACTATCTCTTTAACTTTCGGCAGTTTTTCAATATATTCATCGGTTTCCGGTGTTCTGTGCGATTTGCTTGCTACAACTACAACACCGTCTTCAGGTAGCGGACGCACCCTTATCTGGGTTGGTAGCCCGTCTTGTTCCTGTTTATAGGCATTGCCGTCTTCGGCGGTAAAATATCCTGTTTTCTTTGCCGGAACGAAAATAGCTCCCCCTTCGGGTTTATCGCCGTTGATAAGTGCTATATTGACCGTGAACTCACCTGTTTTTTTGATATAGCTTTTAGTGCCGTCCAACGGGTCTACCAGCCAGAATAAACCGCCTTTAGCAGCATTTTTATTTTCTTCTTCGGAATTTTCCTCAGAAACTATAGGTATATCGGGTGTCAGCGTGGCAAGCTCTTGTAAAATATATTTATTGGCAGCTATATCGGCTGCGGTTACGGGCGACTCGTCTTTTTTGAGCAGAACTTCTATCTTACCGTTATAATAATCCATGATTATATTTCCGGCTTTTTTTGTGATATAATAAACTTCTGATGCGTATTTTTCGTATGTCATTTTATGGCTGTAAGTATTAGATTGTAAGTTATCGTTACTAAAGTTATGTTTAAGATTTTAATATACCAATAACCGATAATTTGCAACTTGTAACTTACAAAAACCCATGCAGTGGAACGATCAGGCAATAATCCTATCAACCCGTAAATACGGCGAATCATCGGGCATATTATCCCTTATCAGCAAAGAACACGGATTGTTTAACGGATTGGTAAGGGGTGTTTCATCTAAAAAGAATTGCGGAATTTACCAAACAGGTAACTTTATTGAAGCTACATGGCGTGGCAGGCTTTCCGAGCATCTGGGCAGTTTCAGCTCGGAGTTACAAACACCCAACGCAGCCATATTGATGGACTGCCCGCTTCGTCTTGCCGCCCTTAACTGTATATGTGCAGTTTTAGAAACCAGCCTGCCCGAACGTGAGCCTGCAAAGCAGATATATTATCACTTAAAATCATTTATTGAGCATTTAAAAAATGATGCTCATTGGAAGCTATATTATATACTGCTTGAAATAGAGTTATTATCGCATTTGGGCTTCAGGCTTGACCTTTCATCATGTGCCGCAACGGGTGATACCGATAACCTTATTTACATTTCCCCTAAATCGGGACGTGCGGTATCAAAATCGGCAGGAGAGCCATATAAAAATAAACTGCTAAAGATGCCTCCGTTTTTAAAAAACGAGGGAAACCGGCAATATGACGATGAACAAATCATAAACGGACTTGAGGTTGGTGCTTATTTCCTTGAAAAATATATCTACAAGCCTCATAATAGAACGCTTCCCGTTGCTAGGCACAGGTTTGTGGAGCTTATTTTTCAAACCTTATCTTAAAAAGCTTTATTATTTTCATAATTTTTGGTACAATAACACTACAAGTGTTTAAGCTAAAATAAGTAAATGGGTAAACGAAAAATTCATATCAATACGGAATTAAATCTTTCAAATAGATTCGGAATGTTTGTTGTTGATCTAATTGTTTTTTAGTGCTTTCTTCCTTTGCCATATACCTAATTAATCTTTTTAACTTTATCCCAAATAATAAATTTTGGTACGGTTTTATAGGATTTATTTCATATTTCTTGTTTTTTCCGGTTTCTAAATATATGGGAACGCTGGGGCAGCTTCTTTTTGGTTATATTATTGTATGTAATAATGGCAAAAAATAACCTTGTTAAAATCTTTTATCAGATTATTTGAAGCGGCACTGATGTTGTTTATAGGAATAATTGTGATAATTTTAGATTATTTTTTTGATGATATGTTAATTGTCGACTATCTTAATAAAAAATTTGCATCAGGTCCTATATCAAAGACAAAAATCATCAAATCCAATAGTTGTCAAAATAAAGTTTCAAAATAGCATCTTCGCATTACTTTCCTGACAGACTTCTTTTTATTATCCGGTGCTTATTTTCTTGAAAAATACATCCACAAGCCTCATAATAGAACGCCTTCCCATTGCTAGGCACAGGTTTGTGGAGCTGTTGCGAGAGAGGAAAAAGACCATGAAACAAACACTAACACTTAACACAAAAAACCATGACCACACAAGACGAAAGTAACATAATAGACGTAGATTTTTCAGCGGCACTTGGTGAACGCTATTTAGCGTATGCTTTATCTACTATTACATCACGTTCTCTGCCTGATGTGCGTGACGGATTGAAGCCGGTTCACCGCCGTTTGCTGTTTGCTATGATGCAGTTGAAGCTTGACCCGAAGTCGGGCTTTAAAAAATGTGCGAGGGTTGTAGGTGACGTGATAGGTAAATACCACCCGCATGGTGATACTGCCGTTTATGATACTATGGTGCGTCTTGCCCAGAATTTTGCGGTGCGTTATCCGATGGTTGACGGTCAGGGCAACTTCGGTTCGATAGATGGCGATAACGCAGCAGCAATGCGTTATACCGAAGCCCGCCTTACCGATGTTGCAATAGCATTAATGCAGGATTTGAATCTTGATACGGTGGATTTCCGCCCCACATATGACGGCTCGGAAGTAGAGCCGGTTGTGATGCCTGCTGCATTTCCTAACCTGCTTGCCAATGGTTCGGAGGGTATCGCCGTAGGTATGGCAACCTCTATCCCGCCTCATAATGTGGGCGAGATATGTGATGCACTGGGCTATCTGATAAAACACCCCCATGCAGGCATTGAGAAGCTTGTAGAATTTATCCCCGGACCTGATTTCCCGACAGGGGGAACTTTAGTCGAACCGCATGAGAATATTGTCAGGGCATATGAAACCGGCAAAGGTTCATTCCGCCTTCGTGCCAAGTGGGAAAAGGAAGAGCTAAGCCACGGCATGTATCAGATAGTTATAACCGAAATTCCTTATCAGGTACAAAAATCAAAACTGATAGAAAAAATAGCCGACCTTATGAAGTTGAAGAAGTTATCACTTCTTGGTAATATCCGTGATGAATCAGCCGAGGATATACGTGTTGTTATCGACCCTAAAAGCCGTCAGGTAGCACCGGATACATTGATGGAATCATTATATAAGCTTACCGATTTAGAAGTGCGTATCAGCCTTAACATGAATGTAATAAGCAAGCATGGCTCTCCGGGTGTATTGTCGCTCAAGGAGGTGTTGCAGGCATTTCTTGAACACCGTATGGAAGTTCTTGTGCGTCGCAGCAATTATCGCTTAGGCAAAATCGACCACCGCTTGGAAGTTCTGGACGGATTACTGATAGCCTATCTGAATCTTGATGAAGTTATCCGCATTATACGTGAAGAAGATGACGCTAAAGCCATAATGATGAAAAAATGGGATTTGACGGAAGTTCAGGTTGAGGCGATATTGAACATGCGTTTACGTTCCTTGCGTAAATTAGAAGAAATAGAAATTAGGCGTGAGCATAAAGAGCTATCCGATGAAAAAGCGAAAATTCTGGAGTTGTTGGAAGATGAATCGCTACGCCGGAAATATATTTCCGATGAAATAAAGGAAATTAAAAACAAGTTCGGTCAGTCTACGGAACTTGGTAAAAGGCGTACTGATTTTGCCGATGCTCCTGTGGGGCAGGTAATATCTATTGAGGCATTCATTGAAAAAGAGCCGCTTACTATCCTTTGCTCGAAAAAAGGTTGGATTAAAGCGTTGAGGGGGCATGTTGAGGACGTGTCAGCCGTAAAATATAAAGAAGGTGATTCACATCAATTTGTGCTTAAAGGCTACACTACGGACAAGCTGGTAATATTCTCATCTGACGGCAAGTTCTTTACAATAGGCTGCAATAACCTTTCAGGAGGCAAGACGTTCGGTGAGCCGCTAAACCTTATGGTGGATATGGAGCAGGACGAAAAAGCCCTGAATATGTTCATATATAAGCCGGAAAAAAAATATCTGCTGGCATCTGATAAGGGCAAAGGCTTCATAGTAAAATCAGAGGACTTGATAGCCCAGACAAAGAACGGAAAACAGATACTTAATCTGTCCGATGACTCACATGCCCTTATCTGCACACCTGCCGAGGGTGACCATGTAGTTACCATAGGTAAGAACCGTAAAATGCTAATCTTCCCGTTAGCTGATTTGCCTGAAATGAAAAAAGGGCAGGGGGTTGCATTGCAAAAATATAAGCTTGGCGGATTATCCGATGCTAAGGTGTTTAAATTAGAGGAAGGTCTAACATGGAGCCTAGGCAACCGCACCCGTACCGAAGAAAATCTTATACAATGGATAAATAAGCGTGCATCCGCCGGTCGCCTACCGCCTGTAGGCTTCCCTAGGACTAATAAGTTTAGTTAGTCAATCCGTATTGTAATTAGAAAGTGTACCAAAAAAACATTCTTTCGAATCAAGTGTTAAATCATAACCGGCAAAACTGCAACTTACACCTCCGCACAACAAGTTGCCGATTTTGGCAGCAACCAAGCAGGCGTGAGCGTGAAAATCTATCAGCTTTCTAGCGTGGTTGGCAGAGGCTATGCGGGAACAGCTAGTGTTTGATTGGTCTAAGCAGCTTTTGGGAACAGCTCGATATGTTGGTTTCCATCACGACCGAAATAGACGGCTTTGCCCCCTGATATAAAAACCTCATAATGGGTGCAACCGGCTTCCATGATGCGACGCAAGAAAGTTTGATATTTAATTTTGCCTTGCTGAATATCCGTAATGGTTTGTTTTACTGCAACGGCGTCAAGCTGTTCGGGAATATCAACTGAATTAAAGTTTAATTCTCCGGTATGAGTTTCGCCTCGCTTTCCGAAGCTGAATTTCTTTTTGCCGACAAGGTCGGCAATATAGCGTTCAACACCTGCTTCGGCAAGTTTCATCACCACTTCCGGAAAGGTGATTTGTTCGGCAAGAGATTGTGAGGTACATTCTTTGATTGCGTCGGTTTTCATAGTTTCGCCTTATTTTACATTATCCGGGACAGCCCCAAATATTTATATACCGTCTGTATTTGCTTATATTCTTCTGCCCCACAACTGTCGTCAACGAGGCGGTTTTTCTTCAAAGGGCAGTAATATATTTTACCCATTTCTTCGATTTTTAGCATCAGATATTTTGTCGCATACCAGCTGTCCATCATAACCTTTGAGAACGACATTTCCTTCCGATATACAATGTTATTCAGCATGTCGTTGACGTGACCTAGCTTGCTTTTTCCGTCAATATCAGGATCAAATATCCGATAATCAATTGCCCAAAATTGCTCTGTTTCCGGGTTTACGTAAACGCATGTGACAACGCCAACACCCTTGATAATACCATGCGAATTGCCACTATATTGACGACGAACACCCTCAATCGAATGTGAAAAGTTCTTATCAACGATTGTGTCGTCGAACAAAATATACCCCCTTTTGCTTTCAATTACGGAGCCTTTAACGTGCTCCCAGAGCAACTTAGGAGTCAGCTTGTCTGACTTCAAATAACGATTAATCTGATCGTGACTCAAAGAAGCAGCGTGATCCGCAAAGTTGGTTAATGTATAGTTCTTCTGACTAACCAATAAATATTGGCAATAATCTAAACGAGTGACCCGCATCTGGCATACCTTGCTTTGTGAAAATGTGAATATAGCAGAGTTTAGCCGGAGGAGGGAGAAAATGCATAAGTCCTAAGAAAAATTAATATGGTGACCTTCCGCCCAATGAAAGACCGTCTTTACTTCTTTGAGAATTTAATAGCTGCTGCCAGCGACCTTCTGAACCACAAACTATCGGCACTTTTTCTTTCGGATCTAGAACTTTTGCTAGTTGTTCATTAATTTGAGATTGCTCAATTTCATTAGAACCGGTTCTGAATCCAAATACCATACCAGAAGTGTGCATTAGGTTCTCATTATATAGCTCACTACTAGATGGAAGTATGGATTCAGCGTTGTGACCTGACAAATTCATAATTGTTCCTTTGGGTTCTTTTGTTATATGGTCTTCTGATATTATATCTTTTAACAAAGATCCGATAGCTCCTTCTTTTACTATTTTTTTTTCAAGTAAAATGTCATCTATATCTGGAGTGGTTCTATAATCGCTTTTTGCCATTTTAAGTCTTCTTGCTGCCATTTCAAGAGCCATGTCGGTTCTGTCATTTATTGCGGCTGCACCAGCTGAGAATACTTCGTTAAACTCGTCAGTGGCATCTTGATTCGGTGATATTATGTCTTGTTCAAACTCTATAGGTCTAATTGGAGTTGAGGGCATTATTCCTTCTATATTAGGTGGGTAGGTTCCTTTATATACCTCATCTTGTATAGATCCTCTTTCAATCCAGTCATCTGCATCGGCGTATGTTTGATCATACATTTCTTTAACAAATCTATAAGTATCTATTGTGTTACTTGTTTCCGCTTCTTCACTGTATCTTTTATGATCTCCGTTGATATCTAGTGTTCTTCTGTCAAAATAATACCCCTCAATAAATGTCTTTTGGTGATCCAGTGATATAATTGGTTTTTCACGAATTAATGAAAGTTCGCTTATAAAGTCGTTTATTCTATCTGCATTGTTTTCTAATTTGTTGTTAGCAATATCAATTATTCCAAGGTGCTGCTCATGTAGCGGCATAGCTATATCCATACCTGATATTGTAATGTCCTTATAAAAATCTAGAGGTTGATTTGTATGTATATAGTGTTTTTCTAGACCACCTTCTTTTGCTCTTGCTGCTGCATTAATTTGTGTTGTTCTAACATAATTTGGTGTTTTTTGTCCGCCTAAATAATCGTTTTGACGAACATCAATAGAATGAGACGTTGTGATAGGGCCATAGCTTATAGATTGGGTGTCTGTTTTTGGCCTCTTAGTATCATTGCCATAAGTATTTCTTGCTGGTCTTTTTCTATGAAAGTTGTTGTTATCTTTGCTCATATCTGGTTTTGTTATTGTTGTTTACATACAACCAATTGTAGCAGATATGTGTCCACGAGTACAGTTTTGATGTTGTGTTTGTGTGATATAGAATTAATCAACGGTTCTGACACATCTGTTAAATGAGTTTTTAAATACTTATAATTATGTACCTATTTACACTACTTGGAAGGTTCAAAATGCGTAAGTCCTAATTATAATTAAAAAGATCAATAACATTCGAAAACGCATCAAAATGCGGCACCAGTGCGGCACCAGGGAAAAATATACAAGTTTATTGAATCAGCTAACCTATTGATTTATAATGGTGGGCGGTAGAAGACTCGAACTTCCGACCTCCACGATGTCAACGTGGCGCTCTAACCAACTGAGCTAACCGCCCTTAGGGGAAATTTAGAGTGGTGAAAATACGCATCTGCGATATAAATGTAAAGCGTTTTACGATAATTTTTGTGATGCATAAAGATATGCCCCGCAATCCCGTGGGATACGATTTAGCTGAAATGCTTTACAAATACGGACAATCATTACATAAACTATGCACAAAATAGTGCCGAATTACAAAGATTTCATATTCTCTCGTTGCCTTGACAGAGTGGAGGTCGGAGATTCGAGTTCTCTAATTTCGCCTTTATCCATTGAATGCGGCGATATATTTATCAGCTTCTTTCGGCTAAAAAAACAAATTGTAATATAGAATTTGTTTCAGTATCTTTTTAATATAAACATAATGTTGAAAATTAATTCTTCTTAACAAAAATTTAAGTATAAAAATACCATGCCTTTATCACGCCGGCAAAAAAGAGCCCAAGCTGCAAAGCTTAAAAAACCATCAAAAGGCGAGGTATCGCAAGAGCAGATACAGTACGTTCTTGCAAACGCCATGCAGAGCCACCGTCAGGGACATCTGGATAAGGCATTGGAACTATATAAGAAGATAGCTAAATTCTCTCCCGGTGATGCGGAGATAAAACATCTGGTAGGAGTTATCTATTATCAGCAAGGCGACTATGAAAAATCAAAGGCTGCAATTAAACAGGCTCTCACGATAAATCCCGACAATCCTGCCTTTTATAACAATCTTGGCAATTGTCTTGTGGCACTGCAAGAATATAAGGACGCTATATATTGTTATGAGGAGGCGATATCTTTAAAAGAAGGTAATTACCCTGAGGCTATAAATAATATCGGTGCTACATTACATGAGGTAGGAGAGTGGGAAAAGGAAATCGAATATTATAAACAAGGTCTGAAATTCAATCCCGATAACTATACCCTAATGAATGAGCTGGTAAAAACCATGCGTGACGCATGCTATTGGGACGGGCTGGAAGAATATACAAAGCTGCTCGTTGAAGATGCAAAACATGCGATAGCTAACGGACGGAAATCACCTATAACACCATATCACAGCCTTACTTTAGATATACCGCCTTCATTGAAAAAAGAAATAGCACAGAACTATGCCGCAATACGTTACGGAAATATTCCGCAAAAATTCAAGCATGACAGGAAGCCTAACTCCCCTATACGCATCGGTTATTTAAGTGCCGATTACCGTGACCACCCTACAGCTCATCTTATCAGCAACCTTTTTAAATTGCATAACAGGGATAAATTTGAAGTATATGCCTATTCATACGGCAAGAACGACAAAAGCATTTTTCGCAAGAACATAGAAAAAAGTGCGGATAAATTTATCGACTTGATGGGGCAAAATCCCGAGGATATCGCAAAACGGATATATAAGGATAAAATAGATATACTGGTTGACGTTATGGGATATATACAAAATTCCATGCCGGTTATTGCTGCCATGCGTCCGGCTCCTGTGCAGATAAGTTTCCTTGCATATCCGGGTACTATGGGAGCAGCGTTTATTGATTATCTGGTAACAGACGCTACGGCAGTGCCAAAAAAAGACGAGAAAAACTATACGGAAAAACTTATCAAAATGCCGAATAGCTATTTCGTCACGGACGGCACACAGACGATATCCGAGCCACCTACCCGTAAGGAATGCGGATTGCCTGAAGATAAATTCGTGTTTTGCAGCTTTAATAAAAGCATGAAAATAGACCCTACAACATTTGCCGTCTGGATGGATATTTTAACTGAGGTGAATAACAGTGTACTTTGGCTGTATAGCGATAATGAATTTGCAAAAAGTAATATTATAAAAGAGGCAGAAAAACGTGAAATCGTCAAAGACCGGATAATATTTGCTAATCGTGCTTCAAAGGAAGAGCATCTGGCACGCCATGCCTGTGCCGACCTTTTCCTTGACTGTTTTACTGTAAACGCACATACAACCGCTATTGATGCACTATACGCAGGTTTGCCTGTTATTACCAGAATTGGAAATGACATGATGTCCCGTGCCTCTGCCAGTATTTTAAATGCGTGCGGATTGCCTGAGCTTATTACAAAAACAGATTTAGAATATAAAAACACGGCTTTGATATATGCTAACGATGCAAGCTTATTGGCTTCCTTAAAGCAAAAATTGTCAGATAACATAAGCACAAGTGCGTTATTTGATAATGAAAAATATGTCAGCGATTTTGAAGAAAGGTTGCTGGAAGTGGTGTATTAATTTTCATTTATCGGGTTTTAATTGTAATAAAATGCTATAAGCTGTTGAACACGAAACCCAAAAAAATGCTATTGATGCTAAAATTAGCTCTAATTTCATAGTAACAAATACCCCTAAGGTTTGAGCTTGAGCTGTATAAACAACTATATTAAATATTTTAACAGATGATACCATACCGGCACTTGATGTACATAATGTTATGCAGTCGGGAAGATTCGGCTTGTGTGTTTTATAGTATAAGTATAATGCAAAATATATTATACAAATTATCGCAGAAACACCAATTACGTACTCAAGGTATTGTTGTTGTGTCATGTTAACTAAGAATTTTTATTATGCTCTTGTATATTTTGTAACTCACTACTTTTTGCTACTAAGAAACCAAGACAGCCACCTATAACTACAGCTATTAATCCCGGCACTATAATGTTACCCAAGGCAGCACCACCAAGAGATGCTCCGAATAACATATTAGGATTGCTTTGTTGCGTTTCTAACTTTTTTAACTTTTTTTTAGACATAACTAATTATTAAATTTGTATAAATTACAAATGAAAAAACATTAACAAATTAATAATATTTAATTCAATTATAACATACACATACGATATATTCAACTTAAAGGCAAATTAAAATATCCATTTACAACAAATAGGGTTATTTATAAAAAATCTGATAATACAAACTTGAATTAATTCAAATTAATAAATACTAAAAAATGATAAAAAACACAAAAATAGTCGGCATATTAAATATCACGCCCGATTCGTTTTCTGACGGCAATAAATATAACGATGTAGAAGCTATTTTAAGCTACGCTGAAAAGTTAATAAAAGACGGGGCTGATGTTATTGACATAGGTGCGGAATCCACTCGTCCGGGGGCTACAAAACTATCGGCTGAACAAGAATGGCAAAGACTATCCTCTGTATTGAAAAAAATCATTGATACATGCAATAAAAACCATGTTGAAACTAGCATCGATACATACCATCTTGAAACTGCGAAAAAGGCAATCGAAATGGGTATTGACTATATAAACGATGTAAGCGGTTTTAAAAACCCGCAAATGATAGAGGTTGCAAAGAATAGTTCCGTTAAGATAATAGTCATGCATAGCCTTACGGTGCCTGCCGATAAAACCGTCAATATTGATGAGGGGGTTGATGCGGTATCGGAGGTATTGAATTGGGGTAATGAACAAATCAAAAACCTTGTTGACAACAATATTGACCGTTCAAGGATAATTTTTGACCCCGGTATAGGCTTTAACAAAACCGCTTCACAGTCTAAAGAGTTAATTCAAAGAGTTGAAGAATTAAGGTCTTTGCGTGTTCCTATATATATCGGACATTCGAGAAAATCCTTTCTAGGTGATTTCGATGACAAGGATAAAGCTACAATAGAAATATCAAAACAACTAATTGCCAAAGATATTGATTATATCAGGGTACATGATGTATCGGGACACGGCAAAACCGAGTTGTAATTTGCCCTTCGGAAAGAATCTCATTACAAATCCAAGAATGTAAAACGGTTGCGTGAATATTTAGCATAAGATACGGCTTTTTTAAACTTATCCTCTTTCCAGCCTATATCATGGCAGGCAACTGGTGCGGAAGCATTTTTAAGTGTTTTATATATCGGGTCGTATCCTATAAATATTTCGGATATTCTTCCGCAAACTTCTTCCCATTTTGTTGCTATATAATTATTTATCTTATCCTGCTTTTCAGAAGGAAATAATTTTTCCCTATATTCAGTCAAACATTGCTCGGATATTTCCTTGCCGAAAAAATCAGTAATTGCTTTTTCATCATAGTTTTGAGAAAAAATAGGAATGCTTTGCAGCTTTTCCTCTATTATTCTTGACATGGCAAGCGTTGTTACTGCTATTTGCTCGCCGTGAAAGCTATGGGGAAGCACGTTATATGCCATCTCCATAGTATGGGCTATCATATGCTCGCCCTGACTGGCAGGATAACTGCCGCCACACATATACATGCCGAACCCCGATAGAACCAGCGTCTGCGCCAGTAGTTCGATAATTTCTTTGTTTCCCTTTAATAGTTCACCGCTATTTTCAAATAAGTCTTTTTCAAAGGGGCGTAGCATTTCAAAAGGTGATGTGTTATATTCTGTATTTAATAACAAATGCGACAAAAGCCAATCTGCCTGAGCGGTAGGGCGGCAAACACTATCACCTAAGCCGCTTAATATCAGGCGTTTTGGGGCGGCTGCCAATATGTCGATATCAAGGAATATGGCTTCAGGCAGATGTGCCTTTAAGGTTTTTTTATGACCGTTTACCGATATAGAAGCGTTTGCCGAACTATAGCCGTTCATAGAAGGAGCAGTACCGAAAACCATATAAGGCTTTTTCTCGCAAAAGCTCGCATATTTACAAATATCGTTAATAGTTCCCGAACCAACCGCTATTACCGCATCATATTCTTTAATCGCCGCCCGAACTTTTTCAACCGACCTGTCATCGGCAATAGAAGGCTTCAGCACTATTGAAGCTGTTTTATACCCTGACAGGGATTTTACAACTTTCTCTCCAAGTACCTTGTAGGTGTTGTCATCACTGACTACAACAAAGCTTTTACCCGAAGAGCGTCCCGTTACTATATCGGCAATATTATCCTGTAGCCCGCATGCTATTTCTACATGTGCGGGCAGGGTTTTAAAATATTTGTTCAAGATTTGATTTATCATTTTATCAAAACAATATAAATTAAGAGAACTATATAACTTTCAATAAATATGTATAATATAATTAAACTATGTAAAGGTACTTATATATGCTTTTTCTACGTAATGTTATAGTTTTATACATAATTTCCGCCACATTTGCCGTTGCGGACGAGTTCGGCTGTAAGGTTGACTATACTAAATTAGAATCTTTTATAGATGGCAGTTCGCCCGATACAAAGGTTATATTGCCTCCGAAATTATATAAACCCAAAATGACTGACGGTAAGGCTAAAGCCGGATATGTAGAACACCAAGTTCGGTTAAAAGACGGCGTAATTGTTAAATTAGAACGTGGCGGGTGTAAAATTCACGGATACCGGATTGGGTTTGAAAATATACAAAATCTATTGCAGGAAGGCGATATAAACAAGATTATGGAAAAAGTAAATGCCGTATTTGACTCGGTACCTTTTAAGGACGAGCAGGTAATGGAAAATAACCGGAAGTTTATCGGTAACTATGTTGAAAATAGAACTACCGGACAATTTTATGAGTTTGATAAAGAAAGGGGCTATATAATTACCTCTCCCAATATAGAAAAAAAATGCCCTGATTACGGTAAGTCGCAATGCGGTGTTGTTTTAGGAATCGACGTATTTGAATTCTTTAACCGACACATGCCTTAATATTTTAGCTAGCAATAATCTTAATTATAAAAAAATATATGAAAAAAATAATAACCTTTTTTGCAGTTCTTCTTATAAATACTGCCGCAGCGAATGCCACCGATTCGATTGTAGTTAAAAATTGTAATTACGATTATAACGAGCCTGATTTTAAGAAATTTGATTCTGTTTTAGATGATAATGCATCGGGTGTGAAAGTTGTAAAAGAAGAGAAAATATCGCACGATAAGGAATATCCGTTCAAAGATGTCTCGCTTGACCATGTTATTCTGTTAGATGACGGCACAACTGTTGCACACCGCATATTGTGTTATGACGACCTGATATCAAGCTTTATTTCCTTTTTCGATATGCCGAACTATAGAACGGATACGGATATTAAAGATATAATAAAACGTATTGATGAAATAGTGGCAAATACTCCGATAAAAAGCAATAGCAGCTTTAAAGAGGCGTGGGGGGAAATAAGAAAATATGCAATCAAGGACGCAATCACACAAAATGCTAAGTTCTACCGTATGAATGAAGAAACGGGGGAATATGAGCAGTTGCCCAAAGAATGTAGGTTCCTAAATGAAAATAACCCTATATGCCCGAAAGCGGAAGATATGTCGGGTTACTTACAGATAACCGAAGATTTCTTTAACCTGCATATAAAAATTAAGGATTAATTTGCCGCAAATTTGCAAAGATTATCAGCCTTCTCAGACGATGCCTTTACAAGGGCTTTAAATAATTTGAAGCTTGGATTTTCTTCTTCGGTGAAAAATTCGGGGTGCCACTGCACGCCTAGAGCAAAGCGTTTGCTAGGAATTTCAATGCCCTCGATTATACCGTCTTGGGAAATACAATTAACTATTACCGCATTGCTTGTTTCAACAATAGCTTCCCTATGAGCCGTGTTCACATCAATACGGGAATGCCCTGTGATTTTTTCAAGTAATGTGCCTGCTTTTATATCGACATAATGGGCTACTTCCTCGGCAGGTTTTTCGTTTAAATGGTCTATATCGGTATTATAATATTCCTGTAGGTTCTCGGTCATCTTGCACCCCGTTAAGCCACCCATAAGCTGCATACCGGCACATATGCCGAGTATCGGCATATCCCTTTCAAGTGCCGACTTTATAAGGGCAAGGTCAAACTCAAGACGTGGGGAGGGTTCATATGGCGACTTACCGTCATCTGAAATATACCATTCTTTAGGGGATTCAAAAAAACCACCGGGTATAACCAGACCGTCAACTTTATCCAGATAGTCATTTATCCTATCAGGTGCATAAGGTATGCCGAACGGCAAGCCTCCTGCTTTTTCTACTACATTGAAATAATGATCACGTAACGCATGATGCGGTCTTTTTGAGAAAGTCCCCTCTTTTTGCCAGTCAAGCGTTATGCCTATTGATGGACGCATGATTTTTATAGACCTAGAATCCTGTTTAGAATACCTTGCTCTCCTTTTTTGGACTCAACTGTAGGAGTCTCATCTCCTGTTAATTTTTCGCCTATTTTTTTTGTTTCAACTATTCTGTTCTTTTCAGATTTTGCATCTACTACAGGTTCAGTGTTTTTTTCCTTATCACTTGAGAAAGAAGGTATCTTGCTAAGTATTTTTTGCTCAAGGAAGCTTTTTTCCTCCTCTTTTTTCGCAGCCTCAATAAACTCCTTGTGTAACAGGGATTTTATTTCAGGGTTAGCTACGTTTGAGTTAAATAAGCTGCCAAAAGCCTGCTCACCTGCCGTCTGTTTCTCGCTCTTTATTTTTAGGTCGGCAGAAGCATTTTCAAAAAATACCGTTCTTGCATCTTCAGCTTTTGATTTAATAACTTCCTTGTATGTGCCTTCAGGAATAGGAGGTCGAATAGAAAATTCAGGCGGAACGCTTAAAGGCGGATTTGATACCACCCTAAACTCATTAGGAGCGGAACGCCTCATGCCTAATGTATCACGGACACTTCCGCTGCAAGAAGTTATAAATGATAATGATGTTATAAGGATAAAACCTTTAGCTAGTGTTTTTTTCATTTTTTTGTTCCTCTTTCTTATGCTCGTCCCTGTTTACAAAACTGTCAACAAGCAAAATCGCAACGCCTATAAAAATAGTGCTGTCTGCTATGTTAAATGCCGGCCAATGATAATTACCTATATATACATCTATAAAATCGCGTACCGCACCATATTTTACTCGGTCGTATATATTACCAACTGCTCCTCCAATTATCAAGCCTAAAGCACAAATCATATACATTTTTGTTACTTTATACAGCCAGACGCATAATCCTATAGTAATAGATAGGGCTACAATTGATAAAATCAATTTGCCGTTATCAAGATTATTGAACATGCCGAAGCTTACACCGTAGTTGTGCACCCTAACCAGATCAAAGAAGGGTAATACACGGATTGTGCCTGTAGGTGAGGAGTCTATGAGGTTGAATATATAGTATTTACTCCATAAATCCGCTGCCAAAGATACAAAGGCTATTGCAAGTCCTATGCAAAGTGATCTCATTTATAGTATCCTCCTTTAGTAAAGGATAATATAGTCATTTGTTATATAATGTAAATATGTTAGATAGGAACTGTATCTATTTAATAGATTTATTGGTCATCAACTATTATTTTTTATCAGTGAAATTCCGTATGGCTTTAAAATTTACAAGATCAATATTATGAAGATGTTCTGTCCCTCCCAAGTTGACAAGAGCAGACCTTAAGTTCAATATCAGGTCGTTCGCACTTTCGGTAGCTTCCTTTATCTTTTCTAGCATTCTTGCCACTTCCTGATCGGCGGAAATACCTTTTGCGGCTAATTTCTTAGATGTGGAGGAAGCGTCATACATAGCACGACCTATAGTATCATTGAATCCTTGTAAGGCATTTTTTATACCCTCATTTTTCTTTTCAAGCTTCATGGCGTATTCGGTGATTTTCGTTTGAGCGACTTTTATTTCTGTAATATCACACTGGACACCGACATAATATTGCTTTGTATCCTCAGGCAGACTAACAGGTGAAACTGTAAGGCGGTTCCAGAATTTTTCACCGTTTTTTTTGTAGTTTAAAAATTCAATAGTGCAATGTTGGCGTAGATTGATTGCATTACGTATCTTTGCCACTTCGTTTTTATCTGTCTCGTTTCCTTGTAAGAAGCGACAGTTTTTTCCCAAAATCTCATCTTTGCCGTATCCGGTCATGCGTTCAAAGCCGCCGTTAACATATACTAAAGGCTGGTCAGGCGAGCTTACATCCGACAAAGTAATACCCTCAACCGTAGAAGAAATGGCTCTGTCCATTATTTCAGATACTTCTAATGCCATAAAAACCCTTGTTAATAAAGAATAACGGCAATATCACCTTAATTGGTCGTTATAATTTTTTGCAAACCTGAACTTGTTTCAGGTTTTCTTATAAATAATAATATATCAATATTACATTTTATATATTAACAATTTATTAACGAAGGATGAATTACTTAAATCTGACCGTGGCACTGCTTGTATTTTTTACCTGAACCGCACGGGCATGGCTCGTTCCTGCCTACTCTTCCCCAGCTTTCAGGGTCTGCGGGGTCTCTTTCTTCAGGACTCACCCTTGTTACGGCGGTTGCAAGCACTGCGACAGGAGCATCACGTTGCAAGGCAGGGTCAACACGGCTTTCTTTCATCTTTTGAGTGCTTTTCGGTCTTTGTGAAATAACCTGTCTGTCACGCTGTTCCTCACTCAACTCAATATGGGCAAGGCGTATGGTTACAACCTCATTAAGCCTTTGCAACATTGCCTCAAACATCTTGAATGCTTCACGCTTATACTCGTTGAGGGGATCTTTTTGACCGTATGCCCTAAGCCCTATACCCTGTTTTAGATGGTCAAGACCTAATAAATGCTCTTTCCATAACTGGTCAAGTGTAATAAGTAATATGCGTTTTTCTATCATACGCATGATAGGAGGGGTATATAGCTTTTCCTTACCCTCGAATAACATATCAACTTGAGCGTCGAGCTTTTCCAGTATCTCTTTATCGGCAACACCTTCCTCTTTAGCCCATGCGGTAACATCGGCATGGATACCGTAAAGACGGAATATCTCCTTTTCCATTGCCTCTGTATCCCACTGGTCGGGATATGATTTAGCCGGAATGAATGTATTTACTATATTTTCAGTCACTTCATCACGCATATCCTTTACGTCCTGCGACACATCTTCGGTAGTCATAAGCTCAAGACGCTGCTCATAGATAACCTTACGCTGGTCATTCATAACATCATCGAATTTTAACAGGCTTTTTCTTATCTCGTAGTTGTGAGCCTCTACCTTTTGCTGTGCTTTTTCTATCGAACGGCTTATCATAGGGTGGGCAATAGCCTCCCCGTCCTTTAGTCCGAAAGTCTTTAAAAGACCCTGTATTTTTTCAGAACCGAAAATCCTCATCAGGTCATCTTCTAAAGATAAATAGAACTTTGACATGCCGGGGTCACCCTGACGACCCGAACGACCACGTAGCTGATTATCTATCCTGCGGCTTTCATGCCTTTCTGTTCCAAGTACGAAAAGACCTCCGGCTTCAATCACCTTTTGTTTTTCATTTTTTATCTGTTCTTTTATGCGTATCTCTATAGCTTTGCGGTCGGCATTGCTACCTGATTTTGTTATTTCTTCTTCCACCATCATATCAAAATTTCCGCCAAGCATGATGTCGGTTCCGCGACCTGCCATATTGGTAGCAATGGTCACAGCACCAATCCTGCCTGCCTGAGCGATTATATATGCCTCTTTTGCGTGTTGTTTGGCGTTCAGTACGTTATGTGGTATCTTCTTTTTCTTTAAAAATGACGCCACCAACTCGGATTGCTCGATACTTATCGTACCAACCAGAACAGGCTGATTACTTTTGTGGCACTCTTCTATTTTATCGGCAATTGCTTCGTATTTTTCTAATGCCGTACTGTAAATATCGTCATTATCATCAATACGTGCAACTTTTAAGTTTGGCGGTACAGCAACCACTTCAAGCTTATAAATATCGGCAAACTCATTTGCCTCCGTCATTGCAGTACCCGTCATACCTGCAAGCTTGTTATACAGCCTGAAATAGTTCTGGAAAGTAACCGACGCAAGTGTCTGGTTTTCATTTTGTACAGGCACGTTCTCCTTTGCCTCTAATGCCTGATGCATACCGTCTGAAAAACGGCGACCTTCCATCATACGCCCTGTAAATTCGTCAATAATTATTACTTTGCCGTCTTTTACTATATAATCGGTATCTTTAGCGAATAACGTATGGGCTCGTAAAGCCTGATTAATATGGTGTACCAAAGATATAGAAGTCAGGTCATATAAATTACCGTCTTTGTCCAGCAAGCCTTCGTTTTTCAATATCTGCTCAATCTTTTCCGTACCGTCTTCGGTAAGTGTTACCGAGCGAGCCTTCTCGTCCTTCTCGTAGTCTTTTTCATCAAGAAGCGGGATAAGTTTATCTACCTTATGGTATAGCTCCGAGTTATCTTCGGTAGGGCCTGAAATGATAAGAGGAGTTCTTGCTTCGTCAATTAAGATAGAGTCAACTTCGTCAACGATTGCGTAATTAAAGCCACGCTGCACCATCTCTTCTTTTGAGAATTTCATGTTATCACGCAAATAGTCAAAGCCGAACTCATTGTTCGTTCCATAAGTGATATCCGCACCATAGGCAGCCTGACGTTCTTCATCGTCCAGAGAGTTTATAACGCAAGATACGCTCATTCCTAAAAATCCGTATATCTGCCCCATCCATTTAGAGTCACGCTGTGCAAGATAGTCATTTACGGTCACCACATGTACGCCTTTTCCTTCCAAAGCGTTCAGATAAACAGGCAGAGTTGCCGATAAAGTTTTACCTTCACCGGTCTTCATCTCCGCAATCATACCCCTATGTAATATTATACCGCCTAATAGCTGAACGTCAAAATGACGCATACCCATAACACGCCAGCTAACCTCACGCACTACGGCAAATGCCTCCGGCAATATATCGTCAATGCTTGCACCGTCTTTTAAACGCTGTTTGAATTCATCGGTTTTGTTCTTTAATTGATTATCAGATAAGGACTTTATACCTTCTTCCAAAGAGTTTATCTGATTGACGATAGCCTGCATTGACTTTAAAATACGGTCGTTTGCCGTACCGAACATCTTTTTCGCCAGAGAGTTAAACTTCATCTTTATCGTCCTTTACAAAACTTTTTCCATTTAAAGAACATATATAATCATTAAGCGGTGTAATGTAAAGGGGTGGCAAGTCAGTAAATATGTTTAACCTAAACTAGGGTTTTACCGTAGACAATAACTTGTACTA
This sequence comes from Pseudomonadota bacterium, assembly GCA_027620075.1. Lineage (NCBI taxonomy): Bacteria > Pseudomonadati > Pseudomonadota > Pseudomonadota bacterium. The sequence goes on from JAQCEY010000003.1 coordinate 99,786, forward strand.
TTATATAATAACTTCCCATGACCCAAGCCGTAAAAGAAAATCCAAAAACAAAACCTCACTATGCAGGACACAGACAACGCCTTAAAGAAAGGTTTTTATCCTCCGGAAAAGGCGTGTTGCCTGATTATGAAATATTGGAAATGCTTTTATTCGCATCTCACCCAAGAGGTGATGTAAAACCCCTTGCCAAAGAGCTTATCTCGGCATTTGGCAGTCTGGCGAAGGTATTAAATGCGTCCGAGCCTGAACTTGCAACGATAAAAGGCGTTAACATATCCGCAATAGCCCATATCAGGGTGGTACAGGAAGCTGCCGAACGCCTTTTAAAAGAAGATATTGATGACAGACCTATCTTACAAAGCTGGAAGGCTTTGCTTGATTATTGCAGGGCAAGCATGGGGCATTTGAAGTCGGAGCAATTCCGTATCCTGTTCCTTAATAAAAGAAATATCCTTATATCGGACGAGTTACAGGAAACCGGCACTGTTGACCAGACTCCCGTATATCCTCGTGAAATAGTAAAAAGGGCATTACATCTGGAAGCTTCCGCCATAATCCTAGTACATAATCATCCATCAGGTGACGTTAAGCCGTCACCGGCTGATATTAACCTGACAAAACAGATAATAAAAGCCCTCGATACGGTTAATATAATAGTCCATGACCATTTGATAGTTTCGTCCAAGAACCACTATTCCTTCAAAACCAACCGGCTTATCTAGGAAAAACTTGCATTTACCTCCTGCACTTTTATGGTATTGTTATAGTTATTATAAAAATAAGGGAATTAAAATGAAAAGTATCATAACACTTTTTATCATAATGATATTTTCCTCTGTTGCGGTAAATGCTCAGGAAATAACTACGGCAAATATCGAGCAGGAAAATTTATTAGTATTAAAATCCGTTCAGGGTGGTCAGGCAAAAGAAGCCTGTAGCAAAAAACATTCCGTAGGGGATTCTAATACTATTTTAAGGGCGGTTCAAAAATGTATCACAGACGGAATACAGGTAGTGGATAAAGAGCAAACCAACCTTAATGTAAGTCAGTTCTGCAACTTAAAACCCAATCAGATAAAATACGGATTTACTTCCGACAATAAGTGCAAAAGAAAGTTTGTAGACGTGATAGCCGATAATTGGATATTATTTTAATTAAATAATAAAGTCAAAACCAACGAAATATTGAATTTGTAGACGATATTCAGGTAAAAAAATTAATTTTCTTCGGATTTGAAAAATATTTGTAATAATCTCACACTATACTTGTCATATCTTCACTTTTAGAAGCTATGTCTTTTGAATGTGTTATCCCCAGCCTTGGTACGGATCATGTAAGATTAATTTTATATGAAAACCGTGCCAAGGTTTTTTTAATGTGGAAATGCACAAAAGGCTACTATAATATACGGTCTATACTAATAAAAAATATGGAGTAATTTGACAATGTCCGATTTAAACAGATTAGGTGGTGAAAATAAATCTAAAGAGTCGTTATCTTCTGACAGGGAAGATAAAAACAAAGAAACCGCTTCAGGTTTACGTGAGCTTTCAGCAGCCGAAAAAGAATTGATAGCCAACCTAAGAGCCGCCCCTCCGGGGAAACAGGGCATGGAAGTTATAGCTAATTTTGTTGCCGGAGATATCAAAATGGACGGCAAAAGACTTTCCGAAGCGTTAGCAGGTTCTTCACTGGTTGCCGACTTTAACGACCCAAGAGAGCTTGAGCCTTCTGCCCTTCAGCAAAAAATAACCCGAAAAGCCGATGAGCTAAAACAGGAAAATAAAATATCCGAAACAGATGTGGGAACTGTAAAGCAAAAATCCGAGTCCCTTAAAAAGCCCGAGGTAGCCGAAGCTGTAAAAGAATTTGCCGAACGCTCAAAAGAATCTTCTAAAGAAAACACCCCTGCGAAAGCTCCGGGGTCGTTCACAAGTTCTTTCTTAAAAGAAGAGGAAGAAGCCGAAGCCGATATCCGTCAGGACAAAGGAATAGGCAGATAGTCTAATCTAAATATATTTCATCACATTTTTTCGTGGATTGGTTTTTTATTTGTGGTATAAAACTTTACAAATTAAAACCCAAAAAGCGGAAGATGTGATGAAATTTTTTGTAGATACTGCAGATATAAACGAAATAAAAGAACTTGCCCAAACAGGGCTAATCGACGGGGTTACAACAAACCCTTCCCTTATAATGAAATCCGGCAGAGATTTCATAGAAACCATCAAAGAAATATGCTCAATAGTTGAAGGTGATGTAAGTGCCGAGGTGATAGCTACCGAATATGACGGCATGATGAAAGAAGCCGACAAGCTTAAGGAAATAGCATCAAACGTCGTGATAAAACTTCCCCTTACATGGGACGGACTAAGGGCTTGTAAGAGCCTTACCGATGACGGCGTAAAAGTTAACGTTACATTATGCTTTTCGGCAAATCAGGCAATACTTGCCGCAAAAGCAGGTGCTACATATGTGTCACCGTTTGTCGGAAGGCTTGACGATATCGGGCAGGACGGTCTTGATTTGATATCCGATATCTGTCGCATATACGCAAATTATCCGGACTTTGAAACCGAAGTTCTTGTCGCATCTATCAGACATCCTATCCATTTGCTTGAAAGTGCGAAAATGGGAGCACATGTGGCAACGCTACCTGCGAAAGTCATAAAACAACTATTTAACCACCCGCTTACCGATAAAGGTCTGGAAACGTTCCTTGCCGACTGGGAAAAAACAAAACAGACTATTGTTTAAGTCGGCGTTAAGTGCTAGTGATAGTGTTTAATCGGTATTAGTTATAACCGATATTAAAACACCGACACAGGCAGATGCAGACATTACAGGACGTAGTAAAACAGTGGTATTCATATCTGAAAAATGAACGGCAATACTCCGCTCATACCTTAAGGGCTTACCAGAGCGACCTTATTTCTTTTTTCGACTTTCAAAACCACCACCGAGGGGAAGCGGTTACTTTATCTGTTCTTGAAAAATTAGAAGTAAGGGATTTCAGGGCGTGGCTTGCACACAGGCAGCGTTCCGCTATGAGCAATAAAGCTACGGCAAGGGCTGTTTCAACCATACGCAGCTTCTATAAATATATCGAAAAGCAGGAGATAATCAAAAACCATGCCGTGTTCAGTGTAAGTTCTCCCAAAGTAACAAAATCCGTGCCAAGGGCATTAAGTTCGACAGATGCAGTAGATGCCGGTAGTGCAATAGGTCAGTTATCCGATGAAGACTGGGTGTCAAAAAGGGATATGGCACTACTTACACTTATATACGGTTGCGGTTTGAGAATAAGCGAGGCACTCAGCCTTACTATTACCGACCTGCCTATAGGTGAATCACTAAAAATTACAGGTAAAGGTAACAAAGAAAGGGAAGTTCCCGTCCTGCCTATAGTCAGGGACAGAATAAACGAATATGTAGACGCATGCCCTTTTAACATGAATGAGAGTATTTTTATAGGTGTCAGAGGAGGTAGTCTAACTCCCGAAGTATTCCGCAGACAGCTTAAAAACCTAAGATGTATGCTGGGGCTTCCCGATTCTGCTACACCGCACGCCTTCCGCCACAGTTTTGCAACCCACCTGCTGGAAAAAGGCGTAGGTTTAAGGGAAATTCAGGAATTACTGGGTCATTCAAGCCTTGCGTCAACTCAGATATATACCAAGGTTGACACCAAAAATCTTTTAGAAGCTTTTGAAAAAGCACACCCCAAAGGGTGATGGACAGTTATAAAGATTTTAATAAATTGACTTTCCGTTAATCTATACTTACAAAAAAGACCGTCTGCAATAAAATGGGATTAGATTATGCTTGGAAAATTATTCGGTCAAAAGACAAATCGGGAAGATAAGGAATACAGCCAAAAAGAAACACAGGACTTGTCAAAAAAATTCATAAAAAATTATGTTGCAAGTTCAGGCAGTAACAGCGAAACGGTAAATAATGTTATCCGTCCGCTATACAAAGAAATCAGTCAGGATACGCAAATACAAAAATACAAGAGCGTAATTGAAGATATCAAGTCAGGACAATATAATAAAGAAAGCCTGCAAATATTTGCCGGTATGCTGTTCAAGGAGCTTCATAAAGAGAAAAAGGACGGTGTATATGAGGATATGGCAAAAAATCTGGCGGCAGATGTAGTTTTAGAAGAAGATACAAAAAGAAGTAATACAAGATTAAAAACAAAAGCCGGAAAATTGTTAGATGCATACCGCACTTCCGCACAACAGGTAAGGCAAATAAGGCAAGATGCCGAATTTGCCAAAGCTATACAAGAAGGTCTTAGGCTTGATGAGGATACGGAAAAAGCAGTAAAATTATCAAGGAAAAGTACAAACAGGTCGGACACCGACGAAGAAGAAAAGCGTGAGGAAGGGGAGTATATGCGGCAGAGTGATGATAGTTTTTATAATATCGATGCTGATATTCAGCCCAATATACCCTATTCAGGTTCAAGCTCCGAACATACCGATAGAGAATTGGCAATGAAGCTGCAACAAGAAGAAGATAATAAAGCAACAGCAACTATTTCCGCAAAGCCTAAGCGTATCAAATTTCAAGAGCGTGTTCCTAAAAAAAATGATATCAGCCCTGATGAAATATTACGCCGAAGACAACAAAGAAGCGAACAAAGTCAGGATATGTTAAATACCATAGGCGGATATATGCCGTTACTGTAATTTGTAATAGTCGTAACTTGATGTGACAGATTGCTCTGCTTATATATTTTTTACCTAAGTTAACGTGTTTATCTCGCCCGTGGGGTTTGATACTCCGGCAAACTTTCCGGTGTTACTTTTCGTTTCTTGTGGGCAGGGAGTTCTTTTAATTCTGATGCGGCAAGTTTATTCTCCGGCAAAGATTCACGCTTTCTTACTTCATGGAGGTTTTTAAGACCGGCTTCATAACTTTCAAGTGCGTCAACAAGAGGATATAAGAGCATTATCTGTTCTTCCCGAATTGAAAAATTAGGAGTTATTCCTTGCGGCTCTCTGCTATCTTTTTTAGGTACTTCCGAAGCTTGTGGAGGTATCAGGCTATCAAGAGTTTTTTTAGTTACAGGTAATATTTGATTATTTACGAATGGTTCGTTGTTTCTTATATCAACCGATATATTATCTGCTTTATCACTTTTGGTAGGTATGCCGATATATTGATATACCGTATATCTTTGCGTATCAGCCTGATAAGACAGATTGCCGGCTTCTATATTTAGATAGTCGGAAACACTTACGGCATATTCTTCAGCTTTTTTCCGGAAATATTTATTTTGTAAAATAGTTTCAAGTAAGTCATTGTTTTCTTCTTCAACACTACTATGCATTTTGGGAAGTAAGTCGGATACGTTTTTAGCGTTTTTAGCGGTTTTTATTAATTCTAATGTTGTAAAATTCGGTTTTTTAGATAGCATATCTCACCATGTTTCTATGATTTCAAAATTGCAAGCGTGCAACACTTGTTAAAATAATGCTAATTTTTTAGTATATCAAGAAAAATGATTATACCCTTCTTTTGTCGGCTTGATGGGTCTTGAATTACTATCAAGGAACAATACGTCTTTGTTTTTGGTGATGTCGCCTATGTAAAAACAGCCCTTCGGTGCTTTTACCTCAGACGGGATAGTAAATATAAGCTCATAATCATCACCGCCGGTTATAAGTTTTTCGATGTTCACACCGCTTTTTACCGCATCTTCCGATAAAGGTATATTGTCCGTATTAATTACCGCACCCACTCCAGATGTGCCGCATATATGCTTTAAGTCCGCAACAAGACCGTCAGATATATCGGTGCATGATGACGCAATATCCAAAAGTTTAATGCCGAGTTTTATCTTCGGCTCAGGCATTAGATATCTATTTTGTAAATACGATGATTTAATATCAAGTTTTTTTGAAAGTATCTGTAAGCCTAAATAACTATCGCCGATAGTTCCGCTTACATATATTTTATCCCCCTGCCTTGCCCCTGATTTTTTCAATGCCTTTCCATTCGGTACTTCTCCGATAGCCGTCAGGCTAAATGACATCTTGCCGTCATGGGCTACCGTATCACCTCCGATTATGTATCCGCCGAATTTTTCCGTGGCAGACCTCAAACCTTCCGCAAAACCTGCTATCCACTGCTCATCGGTGCTTTTGGGTAATATCATGGCGATTAAATAAGCCTTAGGCGTTGCCCCCATAGCCGCAAGGTCGGAAACGTTAATGGCTACAAGTTTATGTGCTATCTGTTCAGGCGTTTCATTGCCGAAAAAATGTGTACCCTCCGTAATGGCGTCTTTAGTAAGTATAAGCTCTTTGCCGATAGTCGGGGTATAAATTGCAGCATCGTCTTTTAATCCCAAGGCCCCCTTATAACCTTGTGCAAGCGGTGTGAAATATTTCTGAATTATACCGAATTCATCCATATATTTAAGACCTTACCTCATGCCCTATCTTATCCAGAATACCGTTTACGAAACCAACTTCTTTCTCGTCAAAAAATGAACGGGTTATACCCACATACTCGTTAATTATTATCTTAAGGTGGGTACCACCGTGGTTCATCATCTCAAAAACCGCAGTACGTAATATGCTCAGCATAACCGGTCCAAGCCTTTCTATCTTCCAGCCGTCACCCAGTTTTGATACTATCGATTTGTCAAGTATGGTTTTGTTCTCACAAACTCCTTGTATAAGCTCGTTCAAAAATTCCTGATCAAGATTTTTATTCTTCCCTTCAGTTTCGTAGTAAAACTCAATAATATCTATCATTAACTCACCGGGGGTCTTGCTTTTGTCGCTTAACTCATTAATTTCAGAGGAATATAATGCTTTAACAGCCGCAAGGCGTGTGTTAGTACGTTTTCCGCCTGATTGTGCTTTGTCCTTCATCTTATACGCCCATATTTTCTTTTAGTTTTAGCATAGCAATTGCGGCATTGGCAGCTTTACCGCCAACATTCTTCTGCTCCTTGTCGGCACGTACGTTTGCCTGTTGACGGTTTTCTGCCGTTATAACACCGTAACCTATCGCAACATTGTGTTTTATAGCCAAATCGTTCAAACCCCTTGCACTTTCATTACACACGTAGTCATAATGAGTCGTTTCACCCCGTATAACGCAACCAAGTGCAATATACGCATCATATTTTTCCGCTGCTATCGCCATAGATATGGCAGCAGGTAGCTCAAATACACCAGGTACATTAATAACCTCAAACTCAAGACCGGCTTCCATAACCGTATCTATAGCCGCTTTGGTCATATTATCGGCTATTTCTTCGTAGAATCTTGCCTGTACAATAAGGATTTTCTTCATATTTTTAAATTAATTAAGGTTGTGTAGTGTTAATACTACATGGGCGGCTTTTCTTCAAGCAGGAATTATTATTCTGCAATATTAGCACCCAAACAGCGGATTTTTCTTTAGATGTTTTTTAAAACTAAAAAATTCACTGAATAAGTATAAATAAAAAATGAAAAATTAAATAAAAACAATACGTTGATCGGCTAAGGTGTTTGTCATATTTGTAATAAAAACTCAACATTTGATTGTTATAATCAATAAATAGAGTAAGTTTATTATTATATACGGGAGGGGTATAATGATAAGTCGATTTAGACTTATGCTTTGTTTTTTCATTATAGTATTTTTCCATTGTAAAACGGTTTATGCCGATGAGTTCAAACAGTTAACTGTTAAAGAAATCGGTGATAGCGTCCTTTTTGATTGTAACAAAAACGATAGCTGCGGTATAAATGAAGATAATACTATAAGCAACCTTCAAAAGGCATGCACTCAAAAAAACAAAATGCTACAAGAAAACACTGATGACAACATCAAAAAATGTACCGGAAAAGCATATAAAGGAATGAAAGAGCTTTATAGTTATTATTACTGATAACTTGTTATTTCAAACTTGAACTTAAGTAATTTATAATTATGCTGTCGTTGTTTTGTATAAAAAGGACGAATAATGCATAGTAAAAATTTCACTTTGGGTATTTCGTGTAATGATACTATGGGAATAGTTGCCGCTGTTTCCGGGTTCTTAGCCGATAATAAATGTTTTATAATCGAGTCTGCCCAGATGGGTGATGCCTCAACCGGTAAATTTTTCCTTAGGGTGGTCTTCGATACTAAAAACGGTGTAGGCACTAAAACTCTTTTCTCGGAGAAATTCAAACCTGTGGCCGATAAGTTCAACATGGACTGGAACTTGCATGATAATGCCGAAAAGCAAAGGCTGCTTATCCTTGTTTCAAAGCAGGGACATTGTTTGAACGATCTGTTACACAGATATGCAAGCGGCTCTTTGCACGTTGAAATAGCCGGTGTTATATCAAACCACAATGATATGGAAAAAATGGTTAGAAACTATGACGTGCCGTTTTACCATATGCCGGTTTCAAATGATAACCGTGAAACTCAGGAGCGTCAGATACTTGAATTCATCGAAAATGAAGAAGTCGACCTTACCGTACTGGCTCGCTATATGCAGATACTTTCCCCGAATATTGTAAAACATATTGAGGGTAGGGCAATAAACATACATCATTCATTCCTGCCGGGATTCAAAGGTGCAAAGCCGTATCATCAGGCATATGACAGGGGAGTTAAGATAATAGGTGCAACTGCACATTATGTTTCAAACGAACTGGACGAAGGGCCTATAATCGAACAGGAAGTTACCCGTGTCAACCATTCCGACACTCCCGACCGGCTACTTGCCATAGGGCGTGATATTGAAAGCATAGTGCTTTCCCGTGCAGTGAAATACCATGTCGAACACAGGGTTATACCCAACGGCAATAAGACGGTGGTGTTTAATTAAGACATCTTTAGCAGTATTCATTATAGACGTATTTTGTCATCAGCCGAACTTGCTTGTATAGTATTTCCAAAATTTGTTGATAGTTGTCATCCCCGCCTCCGTGCGGGGATCTTCTGTCAGTTAAAACAGATCCCCCTATAATTTGCTTCGCAAATTCGGGGGATGACATTATCATTAAAAATTAGAAACACTATAGTTCGGGCATAGAAAACACGTGAGAAGCAAAAGCTAATCACTTATATTTTTCAGTACCCTTCACAGCCAGCATATCGGCTCGTTCATTGCCGTCATGTCCTGCATGACCTTTTACCCAGTGCCATTTAACGTCATGTTTGGCTATCATCTTATCAAGCTCTTGCCATAAATCGTCATTTTTCACGGGTTTTTTAGCGGCGGTTTTCCAGCCGTTTTTTTTCCAGTTATGAATCCATTTGGTAATACCGTCTTTAACATAAGTGCTATCGGTATAAAGGTCTATTTCGCTTTTTGTTTTTATCGCCTCTAGGGCTTTTATAGCGGCGGTTAATTCCATACGGTTATTGGTGGTTTCTTTTTCTCCGCCGAAAATTTCTTTTTCATGTTTTCCGTAGGTAAGCAACGCCCCCCAGCCTCCGGGACCGGGATTGCCCGAACATGCACCGTCCGTATATATCGTTATTTTTTTCACTATTTTACCATTTTGCCGTTTATCAATTACAAGCCGTATTCGCTATGCGACTTTATGCCGTTATGGAACCTTAATTTCTGTAAATATTCCATAGGGTCTTTCGGTTTTACCAAAGCACCCTCTACCGGGTTGAACCAATCATAAAGCCTTGTCAGCAAAAACCTTAAAGCTGCCCCACCTGCCAATATGGGCAATGCGTTTAATTCTTCTTCAGAGATTTTCCTTACTCCGTTATATGAATTAAGAAATTTTTTTGCCTTTGTTATGTTGAATTCATTGTTATTTTCAAAGCACCATGCGTTAAGACATATCGCAAGGTCATACATAAGATAATCATTACAGGCAAAATAATAATCGATGATACCTACTAATTTTCCGTCCTGAAAAAAAACATTATCGGGGAACAGGTCGGCATGTACCACGCCCGAATAAAGCGACTTCGGCCAGTTAACCGTATATTTACCCAGTTCATCTTCTATTTCCGCCCTTAATCCTTTTCGCAGAGAATCTACATTATCCTTAACGGAATTAAACAGGCTTCCCCATGCGTTCAGGGAGAAATTATTTTTAAGTTCCATATCAAAATCGCTTGCGGCAATATGCATTTTCGCCAAATTAGCTCCAAGCTCACAAAGATGCTCGTTCCTGATATTTTTAGTATTTTTACCTTTGAGGAAGCTTACTATAGCACACGATCTGTCATTTACTTTTGACAAATTAGTGCCGTTTTTATTTTTTATAGGTATCGGACATGGAACACCCTTCTTTGACAAATGCTCCATAAGATTAAGATAAAAAGGCAGATCTTCGGTCTTTACCCTTTTTTCATAAATAGTCAGTACATATTTAGACTTATCCGTTGTCAGGAAATAATTGGAATTTTCTATCCCCTGCTCAATAGCCTGCAAATTCACGGCTTTTCCGATATCATAATCTGCAATGAGTTCATCAAGCTGTTCGTCAGAAACTATAGTATAGACTGCCATTTATTCCTTACAAAAATTTAACCGATAAAGATTTTCTTTCTAAAGTAAGGTTATAAATTGTGCAAGTTTAAAATACCTTTGCACACCTCTTAACGAATTAACTATTTGATGGAATTGAAAATAATATAATGTTATTAATTTACAATAATAACGGTGACGGGGTAAGAAATGGCATTTGCGAAGATGGTATTACAAGCGGCTCAAAAAAGCAGTAAAACTTTTTCCTCTCAAGTTTCGGCTATTACGAAGAACCGTACTATTACTAGCGATGATAAAAATGCGGAAGGCTGGACACAAACAATAGGTATGCGCCCCGGTCAGCAGGATTTCGGTCTATACGAACAATGGGATACCGCCGGTTTATATAGCCTTGACCATACGGGTTCATTGAACAAAGCTTTTACAAAAGGTCATCAGGCAATTCAGGGATTTTTCAGGTCGGGGACGGTTGCCGCCGGCATGTTAAGGACGGAAAAGGAAACATCTTTATTTAGCTGCGGTGATTGTTCGGTTGCGTTATTCTTCCCGCAAAGCCCGAACAGTGACGGCTCTCCGATTTTAATACCGCCCGCACGTTCGGAAGATGTGGTTATCGGCAAAGACGGTTCAAGGCTAAAAGTAGGCGGGCATGTTGCTATAGAGAACGAGGAAAATTTTCCGACAGTAAAACCGACACCGATAATAAAAACCCTCTCCAATGACCAATTAAAGGAATATTCAAAGGAACATGGTGCTGCCATGATTATTGCAGCCTCGGACGGAGCAAGGGGATATTATGAAGATGATGTGGACTTTGAGGAGTTATACCGTCTGATGCAGGACAAGGATGCAAAAGATCCTGTAAAACACTCAAGACAACAGCTTTTAAGACAGGCAGAAAAAGCTTTTAAAAATGATAAGATACCGACTGATAACCAGACTATGTTCTTTGACTACCTGCCCGATGCCGACAAGGTAACTTTCCTTTTATTATGTGACGGTCACGGTCAGGAGGGCGACAAAGTGGCAAGGACGGTAGCAAAGCAGGCAAGCAGTATAATCGAATCATCAATAAAGGTTCTGTATAGAGCTGACGGCAAGGAAAACTCTCGCTAAATTTACTATAACGGCAGTTTTATTACAACCCTCAGCCCTCCCATAGGGCTTTCATCGAGTGATATATTACCGCTATACCCTACCACAATATCTTTTGCGATAGCCAGACCAAGACCGGTAGAACCGCTTTCTAAATGCCTTGACTTATCAAGTCTGTAAAAAGGCTTAAAGGCAAGTTCCCGTTTATCCGCAGGGATTCCCGAACCATTATCGTCAACCATGATAATTATGTTTTTTTCAGAAGTACCGACACTGATTTCCACCTGATTCCCATAACGTAATGCGTTATCAAGAATATTGGTAATAACACGTCTGAAGGCGTTTGAATTTATGTGCATTACCGCACCCGCCTTCACTTTTAGTTCTATATTTTTATGATGCTTCCTATATCCGGATACTATACTTCGAAGCAGGTCGGAAATATTTACTGAAGAATCGATTACCCTTTCTTTTCCTTTAGCAAAGTCCAGATATCCCTGTATCATCTTTTCCATTTCGGTGATGTCTTCTTCGAGTTCTTGTATTTCTTTTGACCGGCCCATCATAGCAAGCTGTAACTTGATACGGGTTAGAGGCGTTCTGAGGTCGTGTGATACCCCTGCCAGCATTTCGGTTCTTTGTTCTATATGCCTTCGGATACGGTCACGCATCTCAATAAAGGCGTGTGCCACCTGCCTGACCTCGGTTGCACCCGTAGGTTTGAACGTTCCGCAATCCTGCCCTTTACCGAACTTGTCTGCGGCATTTGCAACCTCACTTATTGAGCGTACCTGATTCCGCATAAACAGTATCGATATCACTACGAATATTATTGCCGTTCCCGTCATCCACATAACAAATATGTATGTAGTAGGGTTTGCTACCCTTTTTTTAGAAATACCTACTTTCAAAACACCCTTATCAAGCTGGATATCAATACCGATATTCAAGCGTTCATCAAGGTGGTACATCACAAATTTATTATTTATGCGGCTTGTTAATACCGATGTAAAATTGCCGAATGTTTCGCTTATATCTATTTTGGATTTATCAATTTTTTGATTTTCGTAGAAATTAAGGTCAAGATACATATTTTCACCGGCAGTCTTTAGCACCTTATCCTTGTGTACGGCATCATCATTTATTGTTTTTACGATAAATGCTATATCCCCTGCCAGTGCGGTCGCCATATGTTTACTTACGCCGCTCCAGTGCCTTTCATAGAATATATAGACGGCTACAAGCTGCACGATAATATTGGGCAGCAATATTATCAGCAAAAAACGTCCGAACAGTGAGTGTGGCAAAAATTTCTTTATCATGGGCTTATCATAACTGCTTCAATTATAAAGGGCAAGGGAGCCTGTTAATCACTATATAAGATGTATCCCTTTCCCCTCTCCGTCTTTAGGTATCTTGGTTTTTTCGGGTCATTCTCTATTTTGTTCCTAAGCCTCGTCATCTGAACATCTACAGAGCGTTCATTGATACCGCCACATAATTTTGCCAGCTCTTCTCTGGTCACTGCCTTGCCTTTATTGCCGGCAAGGACTTTTAACAGCTTTGCTTCATTTGAAGTTACCGCAATATCACCGTCGGTATCCCAAAGTCTGCTGTTATTCGCATCAAACCGTATATTGCCAAATGCCAGTACGGAATCCGCATTCTTTTTTGTGCGTTGCAATATGCTTTGTACCCTGAGCATTAACTCCCTTGGGTCAAAAGGTTTTGCAAGATAGTCGTCCGCCCCCGATTCCAGCCCCGATATCCTGTCCTCAACCTCCCCCATTGCGGTAAGCATCAAGACAGGTACATCGCTTTTTCCACGCAGTTTGGCTGTAAACTCCACCCCTGTTTCATTCGGCATCATCACATCTACAATGATAAGATCGAAAATGAACTCATTAAGTTTTTCCCACGCATCTTTAGCATCGGGAGAAAGTGAAACGAAAAAACCTTTTTCTTTTAAGAACCTTCCCAAAAGATTTCTTATCCTGTCATCATCATCAACTACCAGAATGTGTGTAATATTTTGCATGAAAAGAATTATATATACTTACATACATTTTATAAAGACATACTTGTACTTATGCTCGCACTAACCACTTGCACTTTTCATCAATTACGGTATAAAATCCGCATGATAACAAAAAATGAAGTGAATAAAGATATGTCTGGACTCCCGTTTGATGACCGTGACGGTTATATATGGTTTAATGGTGAAATTATACAATGGCGTGACGCTAAGATACATGTCTTAAGTCATGGTTTACACTATGCCAGCAGCGTCTTTGAAGGAGAGCGTGCTTATAACGGAAAGATATTCAAGCTTACCGAGCATAGTGAACGTTTGAAAAAATCTGCTGAAATACTAGGCTTTGAAATTCCCTATAGCGTTGAACAGATAGACCGGTTCACTATGGACATATTGGAAAAACAAGGCATCAAAGACGGTTATATCCGCCCTGTGGCATGGCTTGGCAGCGAATATATGAAAATATACAGACAAGGTAACGTGCCTAATCTTGCTATTGCCGCATGGGAATGGCCTGCATATTTCCCTGAAGAATTATATAAAACAGGTATCAGCCTTTGTTGGTCGAGCTGGAAACGCCCTGCACCCGATACCGCACCTACTTCTGCGAAGGCGGCAGGCTTGTATATGATATGCACCATGTCTAAACGTCAGGCGGAAGAAGGCGGCTACCATGATGCGATGATGCTTGATTACCGCGGATATATTGCCGAGGCTACGGGTGCTAATTTCTTTATGGTATTAAACGGCGAGCTACATACACCGATAGCCGATTGCTTCCTTGACGGTATAACAAGACGCACAATAATCAGCCTTGCCAAAGAACTGGGCATAACTGTTGTTGAACGCCGCATCAAGCCTGTTGATTTACATGATGCAACCGAGGCTTTCCTGACCGGAACTGCCGCCGAACTAACTCCTGTAGGCTCAATAGGTGAATACAAATTCACTCCGGGAGAAGTTACTGAAAAACTAAAGAACGCTTATCATAATCTTGTAAGGTCGTAAATACTGGAAAGAACTTTACTAAAAATTTACTTACATGAACCAAGAAAACCTTATTAATGAAATAATTACAGCATTTTCAGGGGTGGTATTGGGAAAAGGTATAGGTTTGTGGGAAGCACAGGCTATTGACGACTATGAAACCGAAGAGGTTCGTCAAGAAAAACGAAAGAATGATGAAAAAATGGATTGGTCAAGGTTACTAGGATACTCTGAGCTTCAAAGATGTCATAGCAGCTTATCGTTCTTTGATGCCGACGGTATGAAGTTTCATTTACCTGTGTTTATGATAGGAAGTATCAAAAAAGAAGTTGATGATCCGATATTCCATCTTACTAGCTTAGATGAATATTCACAATCTAGATTTACCACTTTAAATCTGGAACAGAGAAAAGCCGTTGTCTCTTACTTAAACTGGTGTTTAAAAAATGATGATTATCAGTATGATCATCCACCTATTGAAAGAGCAATAAATGAATACTGGAAAAAAAGAATCTAAAGTGATAGTTAAACATTAAACTTTTCTCCGTCCGGAAGCTGCAAAACTCAAAGTTTCATTGAACAAAATCTTGATGCTATGAAAAAGCTAAAGGCTGAAGACATCGACGATGCTGAAGTTCAACCCTCCTCATTAATATTAAAGTTGGCGAGAAGTTTTTCCACCAACCTTAAAAAAGTTTTAGATGGTTGGCAAGATAACGTTGAGTTAAATGAAATCTTTTACCGCATCGCAGGAGAAACGAAATTGACAAAACACAAACAGATCAACGTGAATCGGATAGCAGGTATTTCAGAGATTTGGTCAGTGATTCATACAAAAAGCTAAATAGTCTAGGACATTTTGATATTCCACAAGATGGAATAGAAAGAAAGGCTTTTCTTCAAGCTGTTGAACTAAGTATGCAAAACCGTACTAATGAACGTTAAAATCAGTTATAACCATTATGCGAATTCCTTATCGCATCTTTTACGGCTGCTCTTTTTGCCTCAATGTCGACTTTAAGGTTCTCACCTTTTTTAAGATTATACATGTCATATAAATTCTCTATCATATCATCTGAATATTTATCTACTTCTTCTAGCATCTGTTTTTGCACGCCCGCAAACACAGTATCTAGTAATTTGTTGTCCAGAACATGTACCATACTATAGATTATCCTGCCCGACATTTCATCGCCGCTTTTATATATTTTTATGACTATATCGGTAAGTGCTTTTTCCGCTTCATCTTCCAATCCGCTATGTAGCAGCAGTAAAGCTCCCTGATATGAGGCAAATATATCATCATCTTTTACCATGATACCTGCCAGTTTTGCCTGACTGTCTTTAGGCAGGTCACGGGCAATTTTCACTACTCCTTCCAATCCATAATGTTCCTTCATTTCCTTATATTTTACAACGGACAGGTCGGAAAAAAGTATGTCCGCACTTTCTTGTTTATTTAAAAATTTGGGGTCGGGAATATAACTTGAAGCACCATAAGTATAGTTGCCCTTATCCTTGATTGCCATAATGGCGTATTTTGCCTGCATCTTTACATATTCATTATGTTCATTGCTATCATTTATTATCTCTTGCAATGCCGGTATAATATCTTCGGAAGCTTTATTACCGATAGCTGCAAGCGTTTCAAGCAGGGCTATCCTGTATGCAGAACCACGTTTGCTATATGCCCATTGCGGGTTCAGCTTTTGCACAATAATAGGCACAACCTCATGCGGCTTGGACTGCCCCGACATAGCCAGTTTTTCTTTTGCCTTTAATAATGCGATGATATCCTTTGGTAAACCGTGTTCACCGGTTCCTGCATTTTCCTCTATAACCGTTAACGCATCTTCATATAATTTTTCATCTGCGTAACTTGTATTTACAAAAGAAAATAATAACAATAATAACAATAATAAAATTACCCTGTTCATATTCTCACTATGATATATTATTGAGTTTAAAATAATAATATTACGTAAGATTTTATGGTTACATCATTATATGCCGGCTTACTAGCTTTTTTATTATTATCTCTTTCTATAATAGTGATAAAGGGACGCAGACAGGAACAAACGGCACTAGGCAGCGGTGGTTCAAGAATGCTTGAACAGCGTATAAGGGCGCAGGCAAATCTGGCAGAATATACTCCTATCGTACTTATCTTATTATTTGCCGCCGAAACTCAGGGCGTAAGCATATATTTAATTCACTTGATAGGTCTTCTGTTCTTTACAGGCAGGGTAGTTCATGCTTACGCCCTAATATCCTTTGAAAAATATGACGGCAACAAGCTTATAACATCGACAAAATACCGTAAGATAGGCATGGTCTGTACATTTTTGTCACTAGCTATACTGGCATCAACTAATATAATAGCTTACGCATATAAAACATTACAATAATTTAACTACTAATGATTCTTTATCGGTATTATTATAAAGTTATTGTTGAATGAACTCTATTGTCATCTCGGTCTACGGGTCGAGATGACGACTTAAATCACAGGAGATGCAATGATAAAAATATATCCGTATGAAGAATTAGGCGGAATGGAAATATCATGGCTAAAGGCAAAATATCATTTTAGCTTTTCCAACTACCACAACCCTAAGCGTATGGGATTCGGCAAGCTACGTGTAATAAATGACGATATTGTACGGGCAGGTCAGGGCTTTGACACCCACCCACACCGTGATATGGAAATTATCACATATGTTAAAAAAGGTGCTATCACCCACAAAGACAGTAACGGAAACGAAGGCAAGACCGGTGCCGGTAACGTTCAGGTAATGAGTGCCGGTACGGGAATCAGGCATAGCGAGTTCAACTTTGAAAACGAGGATACTTACCTTTACCAGATATGGATAGAGCCTGAAGAAAAAGGAGTTGCCCCACGATGGGACGCGGCAGAGTTTCCTTCACAGCCTGATAATGACAACTTACAACTGCTGGTATCGGGACGCAAGGAAGACTCGGAAAAAGGAGCTTTATATATCCACCAACAGGCATCAATTTACGGAGGACGTATAAAAGAAGGTAATACTCTTGAGCATCATATCCGCAATCAGATATATATTCTGGTATCAAATGGGCAGATAGAGATTGAAGGACAAAAGTTAAAAGAAGGTGACGGAGCTGAAATTACCGATAAAGAATCTATTTCAATAAGTGCTGTAAAAGACAGCGAAGTTCTTATTATTGACGTTCCGGAATAAAATTTATAATAAGTTCCGTGTTTAGATCCCCACCCTTGTGTGGGGATCTAAACTAAACATATTTTTAACGTCCTTGTTCCCTATCATTATCACGCCTCTGCTGTTCTCTTGCAGCATGGCTTCCGCTCCTATCCGGAGTCACAATATTTGCACCAGTATCTCTATCAATATCTTGTGCTGCCTGACCTGCTCCTCTATCGATTCCGTCATCAAGATCAGGTAAGAAAGGAGCCTGACCCGGTTGAATATTTACTAGTCGATCTACTCCCCTTTGAGGTAACGGAGGCGGGTTTTCAGGGTTACCTCGTCTTATCTGCTCCTCAGGAGTTCCGGGTTCTTCTGCTCTTGGTCTGACATTCCTTTGAGGCGATTCAGGCTCAGGTCGTCTTCTGTTATTTTCGTTATCCACTGTAAAACTCCTTGTTTATAATAAAAATATTAACTTTTTAACATCTTAACAAAAATAAACCTATTTTACAAGAGGCAGTTTATAATTGCAAAATTATCGGAGCGTGATCGGAAGGTTTTTCCCAATCTCTTGTTTGCGTTACTACATTATATGATAAAAGCCTGTCTTTTAAAGGAGAAGTCGTCCATATATGGTCAAGCCTTCTACCCCTGTCGGATTTTTTCCAGTCACGGTTACGGTAGCTCCACCAGCTATATGATTTTTCGTTATCGGGTATAAAGTGTCTTGCCGTATCTATCCAGCCGAATGTTTCCCTGAATCTATCAAGACCAACCCTTTCAGGTTCGGTATGGGAAACAACATTCCTAAGCTGCCTACTTGACCAGACATCATGCTCCATAGGAGCTATGTTAAAGTCACCCAATATTATTATTTTGTCTGTTTTTTTGCGGTTTGATGTAAACCACCTGTTCATGTAATCAACAAAATCCAGTTTGAATTTATATTTAGGATTAATATTAACATCAGGTTCATCACCACCGGCAGGTATATAAAAATTATGCAATTCTATCCCGTCAGGCAGCATAGTTGAGATGTGCCTTGAGTCAAAAGAACCTGCCATATTCTGTTTATCAACTCCCGCAAGTGGTATCTTGGATAATATGGCAACACCGTTATAGCTTTTCTCACCCCTGAACAATATATGTTCATACCCTATTTTTTTTATTGCCTTAACAGGAAATGACTCATCTACCACCTTTGTTTCCTGCAAACATAATATGTCCGGATTATGGAGCCTAGTAAATTCCTCCACTTGTTTTATCCTGAGCCTGACCGAATTAATATTCCAACTGGCTATTTTCATAATTTACTACTGATTTTATAGGTTATCCCTGAGTGTCTCTTTCTAAAAGCTGTAAGTTATTCCATGCTTTTTCATAGTGGGACGAGCTGGCTGAAAGTGCCTTAGCAAGATAGACTTTTGCCAATTCCTTGTCATTCGCCATACTTGCATAAAAACCAAGATTATTCATAACTTCGGCTTCGGAAAAATATCTTTCCAATATTACCTTAGCCATATTATGCTCTCCTGCCAGACCGTACAATAACGCAAGGTTAAGCTCTATTCTTTTTCTTTTTTCATCATCGCTTTGGTCAACAAGTGACACCGATTTTTCCAATATATCCTTACCACGCTTATAATCTCCGCCAAACGCAAGTGACAAACCTATATTATTCAATACGGTAGGATTATGTCCGTTATTTTTTATAGCAAGGTTATAATATTCCATCGACTCTTCAATATGTCCCTTTAAGGCATATATAACACCAAGTGCGTTTACGGCTTTCCACCTAGTATCGTCAAGGCTTACGACTTGACTGAGTATTTCAACTGCTGCCTGAAATTTTCCCAACACCAGATTGCACAAGCCCTTACCTTCGCTAGCGACAATATTTGCGGCATCGTTATTCAATATCCTGTCATATATGTTTATTGCCTTTCCGCAATTGCCGGTAAGCCTCAAAGCCTCGGCATAATATAACAGGCTTTCACTGCTGCTGTTTTCATTGATAAGTTTATCATACAGCGTTACGGCTTTTGGGTAGTCACCCTGTTTATAAAGGTCGTCAGCTTGTTTCAAGGAGTCAAAATTACTATTATTATCCTCTTTCTTATTACTTTTATTAAATGCCATATTATCGCCGTTAATATAGCTATAGCCGGAACATCCTGCTAAAAAGACGGTAAGTAATGTTATGTGTAAGAACACATTGAGTGATTTAAGCATGATATCAATAATTCCTAATCAAAATATATAGGATAATCATACTGCTCCGAATTGTAAGGGTCAACCTTTCTCGGAGGCGGCAGCTTTTTATCCTGATTCAGGTAGTAATAACTGCTATTATCCGCATCAGGATCGTATTTGGGATATCTTGTTCCGTAATTAGCGTCATTATCCTGAGGGTAGGGGGCAGATTGCTGATTATATTGCTGATTTGGATTGTAATATTGCTGCTGCGGCTGAACAGGAGCCGATTGATACCCTCGTAGCGGCGGCACATAATCGGCATCGTTGTCCTGAGGATAAGCATATTGCTGATTATATTGTTGTTTGTTGTACTCATTAGCACGCTGCTGCCTGTCAAAAATATTGGCTCTCCAGTCTTTTGACAGAGTATCCGAATCATACTTACTTTTAGGCACTGTAATATCAGGTCTCGCACAGGAGGTTGTTGCGGTCAAGACAAGCAAAATGGCAAATTTTTGCCATTTCATAAGCATTTTACTTTGAGTAAAAAAACTATTTTGCATCTTTTCCTTGCTACAATTTAATATATAATTAAAATATTTTCGCTAAAAAACTCGACAATTAAAAATATGGGGTCAAAAAGGATAAAAACTATATTTTTAGTAAAATAAATTTTTAAAACGTTTAATATAACATTTCTATATAAAGTCAAAGAGAAAAATGTTTATTTTTCAAAAATATTGCCTAACTTAAGACCCCTGAAAAGAACTCATTATCAATCAATAATGAATTGTGCATTCACATTAGCGGTTATAGTAAGCTCTCCCAAAGCAATAGTTCCCCCTGAAGACTCGGCATCCATTGACATTGCCATCATTCTCATGTGAGGCTGAGGTTGTACGGGAGAATTATATAAACTTGCGTTTATTCTGTATGGCTTACCTATAGAAACCCCTAAAGATTCAGCTATTGCCTCGGCATTCTTTTTAGCATCTTTTGCTGCCATTAGTTGTGCTTTCTTTTGTAGCTCATCAAATTTTGAGGAGGCGAAATTCACATTGTTTATATTTGTAACACCGGCATCTATTGCTTCTTCCAGTAGTGCCTCAAGCTTATCTGTTTCCTTTAATTTTACCGCAATACCTTTTTGGGTCTCAAAATGGCTGAAAACCTGCGTATTACAATTCTGATTGTCGGAAGGCACGAATCTGTCATTATTATTACACCTTACATATGTATATACGGGATTCACATTTATAAAATTGGTCTGGATATTTTTTTCTTCTATTTGAAGCTTGTTTTTCATGGCTTTTAAAAGTTTATCTGCCACTTCATCATTTTGTTTTTGTGCCTCTTTTAGGGACTTATCATTTTTTCGGATAGTAAAAGAAACATGAATTTCATCAGGCACAACCTGAACTTCAGCCTTACCGTTTACAGAAATAAGATTATAATCCTCTCCATCAGAATCGGCATATGCTTTTGAAAATAATGTAAACGATATAAAAAAAACTAATATGTACCTTAATGACATGCTCTTCCCCTGTTTTATAATTTTGCGTTTAAAATAGTACCGTATATATAAATTTTCAATTACAATTATCATTTATCCCTTTAATAATCTCCTAAAGTCACTCGGTCTTACGCATTTGGTGATGTACGAGACTATAAAGAAAGCTAGAATACCGCTTATTATCAGTCCGCTAAGTGCGATAAATTTTTGCATAAAAACGCCGGAAAGATAACTGCCCATAAAGCCCTGCATATAAAAAAGCATTACACCCATAACCGCAGAAGACAGCAACACTTTAAGCAACCTTATATTCAAACTCCTGTCAGCTTTATAAAGCCCTCTTTTTATTAAGATACCGCAAAGTAACGATGTATTGAGCCATGATGAAAACGAGGTTGCAACCGCAAGCCCTACATGCCCTATATATCTTATCAGTATCAGGCTTATGGTAACATTTGCCACCAGACATATTGCAGCGATTTTTACAGGTGTCTTCGTATCTCCGTTAGCGAAGAAAGAGGGCAAAAATATCTTTATCATAACAAAGGCAGGCAGCCCTACTGCATACGCTATCAGTGCCGCAGAGGTTGCTTTTGTTTCCTCCGCCCCGAACTGCCCCCTTTCAAACATGACCGATATCAAAGGCTCGGCAATTATCATTAATGCCAACGCCGCAGGTATGGTAAATATCATTACTATTTCCAAAGCTCTGTTTTGCGTATTTATCGCCTCATCTAATTTTTTACCCTTTATCTGGCGTGAAAGCATAGGCAATAAGGCAGTTCCCATAGCCGTACCTATTATAGCAAGCGGAAACTGAACCAACCTGTCGGCATAATAAAGGTAGGAAACCGCTCCTGCCATAGTTGTTGCGATAACGGTATTTATCCATAGATTTATCTGTGTAACTCCACCGCCTATAATCCCCGGAACCATTCTTTTTAGAAGAATTTTCACGTCATCATCTAATTTCGGCAATGAAAGATATATCCTTGCACCGTTTTTATATGCGGCAACGCCCACCCACAAAAACTGTATCACACCAGACACCATAACTGCCCAAGCAAGTGCATGTGCGGGAGTGTCGGTATATTTAGCCACCACCAAAAGGGCAAATATACAGCATATATTAAGCCATATGGGTGCAGATGCGGCAACGGCGAACTTACCGAAACTATTTAGCACGCCGCTAAATAGGGACATCAGGGAAATAAACAGTAAATACGGAAAAACTATCCTGCCGAACTGTACTGTTACATCGAATTTTTCCGCATCGTCTAAAAAGCCGGGGGCAAGCACATGCATAACCGCAGGCATGAATATCTGCATAATTATGGTCAGACACAATAATATGAAGAACATGAAAGAAAGGACGTGGCTTGCAAAGCTTACCGCTTCATCTTTGCCTTTTTCTTCCAGCTTTCCGGCAAACAGTGGAACAAATGCGGCATTGAACGCTCCTTCTGCCGACAGAGTCCTAAAAAAATTAGGCAGACGAAATGCGACAAAGAAGGCATCAGCTAAGAACCCCGCCCCTAATACGGACGCTATTAATATATCCCTGATATATCCTAGTATCCTTGAGCAAAGGGTGAATCCTCCCACTGTAAAAGCTGATTTGAATAATGACATAACTTATTATTTTTTATTTCCGCTATAATTTTGTTCTACTAAAATAAAGTAACTTTGAATTTAATTTACTTCTCGTGTCAAAAAAGTTTCCTAACTTTTTAGAATGTGGATTCCACTATAATTTTGCTCTACTAGCAAAATTCGTGGAATGACAAAATATATATTCGCAAAAAGACACTTTAAAACAAATACTCGCTTCACAGTCCGCTGGCAATTAAAAATATAACGTGATATATAGTTCTTCAAATTGATAAGGGAAATAATATATGGTTACGGCATTACAGATAATCGGCGGACTTGTTCTATTATTTATAGGCGGAGAGATTCTGGTTCGTGGGGCTGTAGCTTTGGCAAAAGATTTGGGTCTTTCGGCATTTATTATCGGTCTTACGGTGGTAGCCTACGGCACATCAAGCCCTGAGCTTGTAATAAGCGTGCAATCGGCTTTGGATAACCACCCCGATATTGCACTGGGCAACGTAATAGGAAGTAATATAAGCAATATATTATGCGTTATAGGATTAACGGCTCTTATCTGTCCGATTGCTATAGATAAAAAAGAAAGCGGTTTTGACGGCAAGATTATGCTTGGGGTCACAGCCTTACTAACCGCCTTATGCTTCCTTGGAATGTTAAATATAATATCGGCAGTAATATTCTTAGGAACGTTGGTAGGCTATACGTATTTTATTTTTCATAATGAAAAAAAGAAAAAAAGACAGCAGAAATTATCCGAAGATACAACCGCAGAGATTGAAGAGCAGTTAAAAGTAAGCCTGAGCCGATGGCAGGCTATAGCCTTTTGTATTGGCGGAATAATCCTTCTTATGCTGGGTGGCGATACTCTTATAACAGGTGCTGTTACCTTAGCGAAAATGGCGGGTTTATCCGAAGCGGTTATCGGCGTTACCCTTATTGCTATGGGAGGCTCCGCTCCTGAGCTTATAACCTCTGTGGTAGCCGCATTTCATAAAAAATCCGATATAGCACTCGGTAACATAATCGGCAGCAATTTGTTCAACATACTTGGCATACTGGGAATCACCACTGCACTTAGTCCTATTGAAGTGGCTCCTAAATTTTTAGAACAGGACTTACCTATCCTTGCGTTAACTACCGTTGCCCTACTGGCTGTTATGCTTATGCGTCCTGTCATTTCAAGGTTTGCAGGGTGTTTATTCTTTGCAGGATATATAGGTTATTTAGGATTGCAGTTTTATAGTTGATGTATGTCATGGAAGAACTTGTTTCATCACCTCTAACGTGACAAAGAAGATACTGAAATAAATTCAGTATGACAAAAATTCTGTTTCTTGAACACTCCTGAAAAAACAGTTTCAAAATATTGTGGCTAAACCTAAAAAAATATTTATAATCCGCAGGCATGCAGAAATTATTAAAACTCTCATGTACTATTGACAGCACAAACCGCACTATAGGCAGGTTATTTTCATGGCTGGCACTTGCTATGGTTTTGTTGATGTTCTTTAATGTAATTAGCCGTTATGTGTTAAACATAAACCTTGTATGGCAGCAGGAGCTTGTGGGCTTCATGCATGCTATTTTATTTTTGGCGACTGCCGGTTATACCCTGCTTGATGATAAACATGTGCGTGTCGATGTATTATATCAGCAACTAAATAAACGTAAAAAAGCCGTAGTTGAACTTGTTGGTACTATAATATTCTTATTTCCCGTATGCTTTGCCGTCAGTTATTTTTCATTCGAGTTTATTTCAAGTTCATGGGAGATAAAAGAATCCTCGTCCGAATATAACGGTATGCCGGGAGTATTCTTTTTAAAATCGTTTATCTGGGTATTTTGTTTTACAATTTTCACGCAGGGAATTTCGACCATCTGTAAATCAATTATTACTTTACAGGAGAAGGAATGACCATTCTTCTTACCATAATGCTGATAACTCTTTTTTGTGCCTTGCTCTCAGGCTTCCCCGTAGCATTTGTCCTATCGGGAGTTTCGCTTATTTTTGCCTGTATAGGTTCAACGCTTGGTTTGTTCGATATGGCATATCTATCGGCACTACCTAACCGCATATACGGCATAATGCGAAATGACCTGTTGATATCAATACCGCTATTCGTTTTTATGGGCGTAATGCTTGAACGGGCTAAAATAGCCGAAGAGCTATTGGAAGGCATGTCACTGGCATTTGGTAAAATGAGTTCCGGTCTTGGAGTATCGGTTGTTCTGGTGGGGGCGATACTTGCCGCCTCAACAGGGATAGTTGGGGCTACCGTTGTAACTATGGGGCTTATATCATTGCCTACTATGCTGAAAGCCGGTTACTGCCCTCGCATATCGTCAGGTACTATATGTGCAGCCGGTACTTTGGGACAGATAATTCCGCCATCTATAGTCCTGATATTACTTGGCGACCAGATATCGAGTGCCAATCAGACGGCACAAATGAAAATGGGTAATTTGTCACCCGATCCGGTTTCAATTGCCGATTTGTTCGTAGGTGCGTTGATACCGGGGCTAATCCTTGTCATATTATACATAGCGTGGCTTATTATATATAGTAAGTTATTTCCCGATAAAACACCTGCACAAAAAACAAAAAAAGATATAAGATTCACAGACCTGACGAAATCTTTATTGCCTCCTTTGCTACTTATATTAATAGTTCTCGGCTCTATTTTGACAGGAGTTGCCACGGCAACCGAATCTGCCGCAGTAGGTGCTGTCGGTGCTATCATATTATCATTCTTCAAAAAAGAATTTAATCTGAAAAATCTCAATGAGGTAATGCGTTCTACCGCTAAAGTTTCCTCAATGGTTTTTACCATATTAATAGGTGCGGCTATATTTACTCTGGTATTTAGGGGATTTGGCGGTGATGATATCGTACATTCAATATTGGGCGACTTGCCGGGTGGTTTGTTCACCGCAATGTTGCTTACTATGGTTGTGATGTTCCTGCTAGGGTTCTTCCTTGACTTTATTGAGATAATATTCGTGGTAGTACCGATAGTAGCACCTATATTATTGATGATAGGGGCTGACCCTATATGGCTGGCTATAATGATAGCCGTAAACCTGCAAACATCTTTCCTTACACCGCCTTTTGGTTTTGCGTTGTTTTATTTAAGGGGAGTAGCACCCGCATCGGTATTAAGCTCGGACATATATAAAGGTATAATACCTTTTGTTGTAATACAGATTGTAGTGCTATGCCTTTTGGCGGCTTTCCCTCCATTATCAACCAAGCTCCCTGAGATTGTTTACGGCAAGGTAAAAGCCGCACCGCATCAGTTGGAGGTTGAAACTTATGATGATGAAGGCAGTGTGGATTTTTAGGCCGTGTTCATTAATTATGTCATCACATGGCGATAAGTTATCTTATAATGCGTTCATTAGATACCGGAACTATGGAAAGTATGAAAATGCTTTTTGAAAAATTAAAATGCTAAAAACAGTTTTCTTTAGCCGGAAACTTGCCTGATTTAACCTCTTTACTATATGCTTTTGCGGCTTTTTCAAGTTCCTCGGCAACATTTCCGAAGCGTTTTACAAATTTAGGTTTAAAATCCTGAAACAGACCGGACATATCTTCGCTAACCAGTATCTGTCCGTCACACTGGGCAGAACCGCCAATCCCTATAACGGGTATTTCAAGTTCTTTAGCCACATCGGCGGCAAGCTGCTCTATCACACCTTCTATCACAACGGAAAAAGCACCTGCATTTTGAACGGCTATAGCGTCCTGCATTATTTTTTCTCTGCCCTCTTTGGTTTTACCCCTGCAACTATAGCCGCCATATGCGTTGACCCTCTGTGGCATAAGCCCTACATGACCCATCACAGGTATGCCCCTTTGTACAAGAAAGTCTATGGTATCGGTCATTTCAGTGCCACCTTCAAGCTTCACTCCCTGACACCCTGTACCGCTTATGATTTTAGCTGCGTTTTCAAATGCCTGCGATACGGAACTTTGATAACTTCCGAAAGGCATATCGACTATAACGCATGCTTTTTTAGAACCACGCATTACGGCAAGCCCGTGATTTATCATCATATCGACGGTAACCGGCAATGTTGATTCCATGCCGTAAAGCACCATTCCGACCGAATCACCTACCAGAAGCAGGTCTACGTGTTCGTCAAGAATTTTGGCGAAGGGAGCCGAATAAGCTGTAAGGCAAACGATAGGCTCACCGTTCTTACGCTTTTTAATATCAACTACGGAAGTTCTTTTTGTTATCATATCGGTATATTTTATATAACAATGTAAGAATAAGTCACGCAAAAAACATTGATTAGAAATATATTTTCGATACAATCCGTCAAGAAATTTATCAGGCAGTTTAATAAATGTCCATAGCTTCGGTTGTTGTTGTTTTTGTAATATTATGGTGGCTTGTATTGTTCATAGCTCTTCCTATAGGAGTAAATCCTGAAGAAAATCCCGATTCGGGCAATATGAAGGGTGCGCCGAAGAATCCCGATTTAAAAAAGAAGATAATAGCAACTACAATAATCACCGTTATTCTCACAACTGCATATTATTTTGCCGTTGAAAAAGGCTATATCGGTTTTTTTGATCACGACTCTTTACAACAACCATTCTAAAAAAATAGAATTTAATTCGTTAAAATACTACCTATACCAAGAGTTTCCCGATATTTTGCCCTTTACTTTGTAATCATTTTGATTATAATGCATGCGTTGCATCAACGCTAAAAAAACGGAGAAAAAAATGAGCAACCCAGCACTCGCAGAGTATATCTGGTTGGACGGTACTGTACCTGTTCGTCAGATTCGTTCAAAAGCAAAGGTGGTTAGCCTTTCTGATAACCCTAAGATAGAAGATTTTCCCGAGTGGAGCTTTGACGGTTCTTCAACCTCACAGGCAACGGGAGATAATTCGGACTGTATGTTAAGACCTATTAATTTTGTTAAAGACCCTATCCGTGGCGAAGGTAACTACATAGTAATGTGTGAAGTTTTCAATGCCGACGATTCTGTGCATGAATCAAATTCCAGAGCCCAGCTAAGGGCTGTTCTTGATGCAGGTGCGGCAGGTAAAGAACCGTGGATCGGCTTTGAGCAGGAATATACTTTGTTCCAGAGAAACATTCCGCTAGGCTGGCCTGAGCATGGCTATCCGGCTCCGCAAGGTCCTTATTACTGCGGTGTAGGAACAGAGCAGATATTCGGAAGAGAAATTGCTGAAGAACATGCTGCGGTGTGTCTTGCTGCCGGTATCATATTCTATGGTATCAATGCTGAAGTTATGCCCGGACAGTGGGAATTCCAGATCGGTTACAGAGGTGTCGATAACGAGGATAACGGCGTATTGAATATTTGTGACCACATGTGGATAGCACGTTGGTTACTTCACCGTATCGCAGAAGAATATGATGTTCATGTTTCTTTCGAGAACAAGCCTATAAAAGGTGACTGGAACGGCGCGGGAATGCATACTAACTTCTCTACCAACGAAACCCGTGATAAAAACAAGGGTAAAGCTGCTATTGACGATGCCGTTGCTCGCCTTTCTAAAAAGCACGATAAACATATTCCTCTATACGGTCATAACCTACACGAAAGACTTACGGGTCGCCATGAAACTTCAAGCATACATGAGTTCAGTGCAGGCACTGCCGATCGCGGTCGCTCTATCCGTGTGCCGCTTGGTGTGGTTCAAAAAGGATACGGCTATTTCGAGGACAGACGTCCGGGTGCAAACTCCGATCCTTATCTTGTAGCGGCACGTATTACTGCTACGGTATGCGATACTGATGAAAATGTTTTTACTTTTAATAACTGGCCTAGACAAAAAGCCGCCTGAAAGGAATAACTTTTTCAAAGAATAAAAAAGCCGGAGAGTTTTCTCCGGCTTTTTTTGTATATAGCCCGCCGAAATTTTTTCTTGAAAAGAAAAATATTACAATTATTCTAAAATTAAACAACAATGTCATTGTTTTGGAGGGGCGGTATGGGAAATAACAAGCCAAAAGCCTATAGCGGAAAGAACAGAACCAAACAAAAACGTGAGGATAAAAGGCGAAGTCAGCCAGAATCAAAACTTAATTTCCAAAACAATCATGACAACAAAAGTATCGATGGTCGGAAAGTTTTACAGTCCATATCCTCAACTTCCTTGAGCGAACTTAGCGATTCAATACAAACAGATGACTTGCATGATGTATTAGATGAATTTGAAGGTCGCGGTCGATTAATTTTAGAAGGTTATGAAAGTGCTTCAAGCAAACCGCCTTCAAGACAACAATCCAATGAAGATTTGCAAGCCGATTCCGTTATAAAAATAGATCTGCAAAAATCAGCCGATATAGGAGAGTTGTTAGAACGGATAGATAGCAGTGTTAACCCTAGCTCTAAAGTCGTCGGCAAATCCGGCAATAACGATTATATATCAACAGACAGCTTAAACTTCGTATTCGTACAAAAGCATGAGCTAAAAAGAAGCAAGTCATACGAAGAACTATTAAACCGTCAGCAAGAACAAAACGGCAAAGGGTTTTTGGGGCGTTTTTTTAGCTAGACCGTTTTTAGTTGCTTACCTTCCAAGTAACAGGAACAGCCCAGATATTGTGCTGTTTTTTTCATATCCTCACCATGTTCAAGTGAATGGATTATAACATAACCTTCTTTTTGCAGGCTCTCAATTTTTGCCGCACCCGTATCAAAGGGTATCAAAACCTTCTCTTTAGCGACAGGGCGAGGCAATAACCTGAACAACTCGTTCACATATAAAGTCGCACCGATACCGCTACCGTCTTCATCTATCTTATACCTTCCGCCACGCCCGAGTTCTGCCTTGGCTCCTTTAGCAAAAATAGAAAACCCTATTCCCGAGTGATAGCTAAACTGTCCGGCTCCAAGGGGGTCTGTGGATATCTGAACGTCAGGCAACTTGTCCTTAACTATATTGATAACTTCTACAAGGCGGTAAAACAGCACCTTTGCAGAATCAGGGACTGCTATATTAGAGATATCCTCACTCATGATATTGTAATTTATGAGTTTTAATATCAACTCGGCTCCTTCGCCTGCCAGATTGTTGATAGCAGTTTCATCTTTCCTTTTTATTGCCGAAAAAAGCGGCTTACGATCTTCTTTTTTAAAGCCGAGTTCTTTAAGGACTATCCCCGCCAAATCGGGCAAATTAAAATCTATGCACAGCCTTTTAACACCGGCGGCTTTTAATGCTCCCAGAGCCACAATTACAACCTCCGCATCGGCATAGGCGTTATCAACGCCTATAAGTTCTATGCCCGTCTGTGTGAATTGGCGTTCTGCGTGCAGACCGTCACCTTTTACCCTGAATACGTCACCTGCATATGAGAGCCTTAGCGGCTTTGGTGTATTAACCAGCCTTGTTGCGGCTATTCTGGCTATCTGAACGGTCATATCGGAACGCACACCCATCATCTTATCTGATTGCGGATCCATAAAGCGGAACGTGTTTTTCTTTAAAAAGCGTCCGGCACCTGCGAAAAGGCTATCTTCATATTCAATAGCCGGCGGAGATACTTTCTGGTAACCGAAACCTTCAACATGCTTTGATATCTTTGCCACTATATTTATTTGCGCTCCGGCTTTCGGGAATAACAAATCATGCAGCCCTGTAGGCAATAATGCTTTATTCATTTTATTTCTCAACTTTAGTCAATTAAAGACACTATAAGAAATTTGTTACTTTTTTCAATTTATTATTTTAAAGGTTATGCAAACCTTGTGACTGAGCTTTAGCAGCAACCATTTCGGCATAACTACTAAACTTGACTTGTTCTGATTTTCTTACGGGTAATAACTTACCCTGATTATATAGACTACCGAGTACATGGCTTTGATTCATTGAGTTTTCTATATTTGTGTATATGTCACCTTGTTGGAGTGCGTCTCTTTTTTCGGTATCAAAGCTTCCTTTGATTATTTTTCCGCTTTTTGACAGGCTTTTAAAATCTTTCGGCGAGTCGCCCTGCTCCACCATTCTTTGCTTAATCTCATCTATTATCCGATTAAGTTCTTGCCTTTCTTTTAAAGAAGATTCGTGATAAATACGCATTTTATGCGGATTAAAATCAAAATCATCAGCTCTTAAAACGTCTAGCGAATCAGCAGATTTTATTACTTTTTTATAAATTTCCGGACCTCCATGTTCCATAGATGAAGCAGCATGGCATATCTGAAAGGCTTTTTCAAGACCTATAATATCATTTGCCTTCATAAAATACATACAGTTGCTTACACTCCTTATCTCACTTTTAGTGTAAGGAGCATCTCCCGTAAGATCGGACTTACGTCCGGAATCATGCAATAAACCTGCAACCTGCATCGCCGTAACCTCTTCTTGAGAGAGTTCTCTTGCCTCTGCGTCTCCTTTAGAAACCAGATAGTTTGTAAGGACAGGTATGTAATATGCTACACGACTTACGTGTAAAGGACCATGGCGAACAGGTCTTTGTGCCGAGCTTAATACACCCTCGTTCAACACAGCAGTGTGATTTCTTTCCGTGCCATATTCTTTTTTTGTATCATCGGTCAAATGATAAAAATTTTCAAATATCTGTTTGGCAAATTCCTTCAATACACACCTCCAAAGTAATATTTTGATAACAATCGTATCTATTTGAGTAGTATTTTAACATAACATGCTTGATTTTACAATCTAATCACCGACAATTGAACATTATGAACTTCTTTATCTTTTAAGATTAGATGTTTTTGTAATTATTTGTCGAAGTAGTTTTAACTCGGACCAAAATTCTTTTCAAAATCATTGATAGCACGGTCTAATGACTGAATACGCTGATCGTCAATGCGTTTTTGCCATTTCCCTTTTCTTTCTTCAACCCTTGATGCTTGTTGTTGTTTTGTATCGGCAAACCTTGACTCGTATTCTTCGGATCTGTCTTTATCGGAGTCCATTCTAACACCTGCATCTTTCAGGGCTCTTAGTCCGTCCGGACTAAGAGCTTCCACCATTTTTCTATCTATAATTACCTTACTAAGAGTATCCTTGCTTGCATAAGGATTTACGGTCAGGTCGGTAGCCTTAAGTTCTCCATCATCATTCCAGTCGGGTTTAAATGAAAATGCTACGCTAGAACCCGGTGCACTCAGTGGAGCCGCCTCATATTCACTTGATTTAGGGTCGTATGACTCTTTATCATTGTGATAAGACGTATCAACATATTTATCAGGGTATATTGCATATACTCTTCCATCATCACTTTTGCCGGCATAAGTTGCGGCTTTATCGGGGTGATACGATGCAGAAATCAAGCCGCCTGTCGCCCCCATCATATTGCCGGAATCTCCTCTTTGGCTTGATCTGACGGCTGTGTCGTTAACATACGCAGTATTTAAATATAGACCCGTTAACTGAGAAAAAAGTGAGTCGCTTTTTGCCTGCCATGGTTCCTGACCCGAGAATACCGGAGGTATCCAGCCGTCATTATAAGCCCTGTCGTCCTCTCTTCCAGTTGCTCCTCTTGCAGCACCCCGATACAGAACAGTTCCGTCCTCATTCTTTTGCATTTTAGGATATTCCGAACTTGAAGCCAATGCTGCCTCTGCAAAACTATCCCTTACGGCTAACAGACTTGGATTTGCATTAAATGTCGTTGTCGCAAATCCGTTTAATTGTCTTGCCAACTTATCACTATCAATCTTAAATAACGGCTTATTTTCTTCAGGCATTTTTCAATTAATTATTAATTTATTACTAATATTATATACATAATTTAGTTAATATTTTATTAAATAAATTACAAAAATCTCACGCAATGCTAAAAATATCCTTAAATAATTGTTATAAACCTGAGTATAACCATACTTAATTGTGTTTCATCGGAGTTTTATGTTAACAGCCTTAAATTTTTGTAATTTTTATGCCAAATCTCAAGCTTTTCTTGTAAGAACTACTTAAATATGCTAGGTTGCGTTGCATATAATCACTTATCCCCGATATATAGTCCTATGCCGCATATTTCCTCAAAATTTATAGCCATATTAATATTTGCGGCAGTCTTTTTGTGGATAGGCTCAGGCTTTTTTCCGAGCATGGCAAACAAGCCTGAAGACGGCGGTACTGCAACCGCTCAAAAAACAACATCTACCGCACCGAAGGTCGGTATAACAAAGTCGGTAGCAAAAAACATCTGGCAAGAAGTTCAGCTATACGGCACTACCCAGTCATACCGCAGGGTAAATATAAGATCGCAGACACACGGCAAAGTCGAGAAAATATCGGTATTAGAAGGCGGAAGAGTTAAAGAAGGTGATATAATTTTATCCTTAGAAGTCGAAGACAGGAAAAAAATCCTGCAAAGTGCCGAAGCACTATTAGCACAACGCCAACTTGAATATGATGTGGCAAAGTCATTAAAAAATTCGGGTCACCAGTCCAAAACAAAATTATCGGAAAGCTACGCAAACCTGCAATCTGCCGTAGCGAACCTTTATAAAACCCAGACCGATT
Source organism: Pseudomonadota bacterium (assembly GCA_027620075.1). Lineage (NCBI taxonomy): Bacteria > Pseudomonadati > Pseudomonadota > Pseudomonadota bacterium. The sequence goes on from JAQCEY010000003.1 coordinate 133,375, forward strand.
ATGATGATATTTCTATAAAAGCGCCTTTTAACGGTATAGTTCAGGAGTTGCATGTTGAAGAAGGTGATTATCTCCATCAGTCCGGTGAGCAGGTTGCTACCGTTATCGATGATTCGAAGATACTTGCCGTTGTACAGATACCTGAAAATAAAATAACCGGTATAAAAATAGGCAATAACGCAACGATAAAAACCGTAAGCGGAATAGAAACGGTCGGGTTTGTTAGTTACATAAGCAAGGTTGCCGAAGCCTCTACAAGAACTTTTAGGGTTGAGGTAGAAATAATAAATGACGGCTATGATTTTTTTGAGGGCATGACTACGGGGATTATAATTCCTGTAAAACAAATAAAAGCCCATCTTATCAAGCCTTCTTTTTTCACTCTTGATGAGTCCGGAGAGATAGGCTTAAAAACACTATCCCATGAAAGCAGAGTGGAATTTTATCCTATAAATATAATTAAAGAGTCTAAAGAAGGGGTGTGGATAACAGGCATACCCGATAACACTAAAATAATAACCGCAGGTCAGGAATTTTTAAGGGTTGGCGATAAAGCGGTAGTGGCTGAGTAAAAAGATGGACACTTTCATTGACGCATGTATAAACAGATACCGCACGATAATACTGATATTGCTGTTAGTATTTGCCGTCGGCACATCTTCATACAGGTCTATACCCAAAGAGCAAGACCCTGACGTACGCATACCGTTTATCATAACGACAATGACCCATGAGGGCATATCGCCTGAAGATGCAGAGCGTTTACTTATAAAGCCGATGGAAAAGGAACTGCGTTCCATAGAGGGTGTAAAGGAAATGACTGCTTACGCAACCGAGGGGCGTGCATCTGTCACATTGGAGTTCAACGCCGGTTTTGATAGCGAAAAAGCATTGAACGATGTACGTGAGAAAGTTGATCTTGCAAAAACAGAGCTGCCGACAGATACAGATGAACCTGATGTAAAAGAAATAAATTTAAGCCTGTTCCCCGTGATAAACGTGATTATCGGCGGTGACATACCTGAACGCACTTTAGTTACCATAGCCCGTAACCTACGCGATAAGATTGAAGAACTGCCTAATGTCCTTGATGTCAATATAGCAGGCGACAGGGAAGAAGCAGTTGAGATTGAGATAGACCCGATAATGATAGAAAGCTACCGTATAACGCTGGCAGAGATGAATCAGGTAGCAAACGGTTTTAACAGGTTGATAGCGGCCGGTGCGCTTGATAACGGTAACGGGCGTTATTCAGTTAAAGTCCCAGGTTTATTAGAGGGGTTAAGCGATATTTTATCGCTTCCTGTAAAAGTAAACGGCGATTCTGTTATAACTGTTCGTGATATCGCAAAAATTAAAAAAACTTTCAAGGATCCTACAGGCTTTGCCCGAGCAAATGGTAAAAAATCTCTTGTACTTGAAGTTTCAAAACGTACAGGAACAAATGTCATCGAAACTATAACTCAGGTCAAGGAGCGTGTTGCATTTGAAAAACAGTTCTGGCCTGAACATATTGACATTACTTATTCAGGGGATAAGTCAGGTACTATAATCAATATGCTCAAAGACCTTGAGAATAATATAATCATGGCAATTTTACTGGTCATGATAGTAATTATTTACTTTGTGGGGCTGCGTTCGGCAACACTTGTAACTATAGCAATTCCGGGGGCGTTCTTACTTGGAGTTCTGTTTATTGATTCTATCGGGCTAACCGTCAATATAGTTGTGTTGTTCAGCCTTATATTATCTATCGGTATGCTTGTGGATTCGGCTATCATCACATGCGAGATGGCAGACCGTAAAATGACCGAAGGGAAAAGCAAAAAAGAGGCTTATACCGAAGCGGCAAAATATATGAAATGGCCTATCATAGCCTCCACCGCCACTACTTTAGTAGTGTTCATGCCGTTATTGTTCTGGCCGGGGATAGTCGGGCAGTTCATGCAATATATGCCTATTACTTTGATAGCCACTCTTACAGGCTCATTATTAATGGCGATAATTTTTATTCCTACTATAGGGTGTATATTGCCTTTCAAACACAAACCCTCACAGAAGGTTATTGAAAATATCGAGTTAACCGAAAAAGGCGACCTTGAAAAACTAAAAGGCTCCGCATCAGTTTATTACAAATTACTAAAGGCGGTTGTAAACCATGCAGGAATATTTGCCCTGTTTATATTCCTGATACTATGCAGTGTATATGTATATTATGCCAAATTCGGTACGGGTGTAGAATTTTTCCCCGAAATAGAGCCTGAAACATCGCAGATTCAGATAAGGGCTCGCGGCAACCTCTCCGTACAGGAAAAAGACGCGTTAGTCAGAAAGGTGGAAGAACGGATATTTGACGTTGAGGGCATAAGGGTATTTTACGCAAAATCCGGTGCTATGGAGGGCGGCAAGGGCATACCTGAGGACGCAGTCGGAATTGTCAATATAGAATATGATGACTGGAACAAACGCCCCAAAGCCCATAAGATAGTGGAGGAGATAAAAAAACGCACAGAAGGCATGGCAGGTATAATAATAAGTGCACAGGACGAACAGGCAGGTCCGGGTGCTGCAAAACCGATAGAACTGATAATATCCTCCCGAAAACCGGAATTGCTTGAACCTGCCGTTACCAAAATACTTGATTTAATGAGCAATATTGAAGGCTTGGTTGATATTGAGGACACAAGACCCATACCGGGTATTGAATGGAATATGGATATAGACAGGTCGATGGCGGCAAAGTTCGGGGCAGATGTAAATATACTGGGTAATTTCATCAAGTTTATAACTAACGGGCTTAAAATGACCTCTTACCGCCCTGACGATTCTGATGAAGATGTTGATATCCTTATACGCTTTCCGGAAGAAAAGCGTAACCTTACCGCCCTTGATGATTTAAAGGTAGCAACCGAGGCAGGATTGGTTCCCATATCAAATTTCGTAACACGCAAGGCACAGCCAAAGGTAGATACGATATACAGAATAAACGGTATGCGTAATATGACTATCAAGGCTGACGTGGCAGAAGGTGTCCTTGCCGATACCAAAGTTAAGGAAGCCAAAGAAATGCTTGCCCAAATGGAGCAAAACCCCGATATCTCGGTACGCTTCAAAGGCGATGAGGAACAACAAAACGAAGCACAGCAATTCTTATCTAATGCGTTTATACTTGCCCTGTTTTGTATGGCACTGATATTGGTAACGCAGTTTAACAGTATATATTATATGCTGATTATATTAAGTGCCGTATTTTTATCTACCGTAGGTGTATTGCTGGGCCTGATAGTTACAGGGCAGCCTTTCGGTATAGTAATGTGCGGTGTCGGGGTAATTTCCCTTTCAGGTATTGTGGTCAACAATAATATCATATTCATAGATACGTATCAGAAGCTGAAAGCGGAAGGTATGGAGCCAAGGGAAGCAGTCCTACGGACAGGAATACAACGCCTGCGTCCTATTCTTTTAACGGCTGGCACAACGGTTCTGGGATTGATACCGATGGTACTGGCACTAAATATAGATTTCATCACAAGGGAGGTTACTATCGGAGCACCTTCAAGCCAATGGTGGAGACAGCTTTCAACATCAATAGCCGGAGGTCTCACTTTTGCTACAATTTTGACGTTGTTTTTTACCCCAAGTTTGCTTATAATAGGAGACAGATTCTTTTATAAAAAACCTGAGGCAACGAAAAAGAAGCCAAAGTCAAAAAATGAAAAGATTAGAACAAGAGTATAAAGATAAACTTATAATATCAATAGTTACAACATCTTGGTATGCACCAAGTGACCAAATACAAGGTGCTGCCGCTTTTTTTGAAGAATCAGGATTCGGTGTGCGTATTAAAACACGCGGTCTTGACACAAAAGAAGAACGTGATAAATACGACATTGCATCGGTATTTCAGAAAATCAAGGGGGAATATTTCAAATCCGAACCAACCTCAACAGATGAAGAAAGAGAAGCGACTCAAAAAGATTTTGAGAAGGATTATCTCGACTACTCTGCCGCATTTAAAAAAATGAAAAAAAAGGACGGAAGCTCTACTAATGTTGAGGACGAACGGCTACAAAGGTTAGGTAATAATGAATTTGTACCGTTAAAAGATTATCTAGAGGATACTTATAAAAAGTCACAAATATTAAAAGAAGAAGTTGAAGCTGCAAGTCGTGGTGAAGTAGATGTTATATGGCCGGTTGACGGAGGAAGCGGAGCACCGGAAATGTTATCGTTCCTTCCTGATAAATTACCTGAAAATCCGGCGGTAATAGTTGGTATGAGTGATGTCGGGCATGTCCAGAATGCTTTAATACACTCAACAAATCATTCGATGAAGGGCATTCAAGAGTTCGGCTCACGTGTATTTGGAGATAGATTATTTACCGATAGAAATAGAGGACGGATAAACGAGTTATTCTCAACTATACAAAAGACTCGAAATGGTGAGGAAGTTGATGCTGAGTACACACTTAAAGCCGGTGAAAAAAATAAAACCCCAACAAAGCCTCAACTAGTTAATATGAGTGGAGGAACGCTCAATGTTATTAATCGGGCAGGCGATTATGATTTGCCTTTAAGCAATGATAAAAACTCTGACACGGTTATTGTTGAAATGCATGGACAGGCTAAAAAATTAGCAGGGGATGTCAGCCAACGAGCCGAAGATCGGGAACAAGATTCATTTGATAAGATTTTCGGTAATAAAAAAAACATCATTTTAGGTAACGTTCTATTCGATAAAAAAAGTGATGAGTTTCAAAGATTCACCGATAGAGCATCAGATGAAGGCATAAATGTTTATGAGGGTCTGCCGTTCGGTCATGGCGGGACTCGGTATCAAAGGCGACCTATTCCGCTTAATGTTGCTAGCGTTCTTCTTCCCGGTTCCTCTGAAACAGAAGCCACTTTGCTTATTAATCCTTCAAAAGAAAAGCTACAGGAAAAATTAGAGGAAATAGGATATAAATATACTCCTGCAAAATTTGTTGAAACATTAAAAAGCTCCCCCGAACAAGCAAGGGAATTTATAATGTCAGAACCTGAAATGGCTGCCGTAATGATAAAGTATAGCGGTTTACAGCCTAAAGATATTTTCGATCAGGTGGGTGTTGATGAAAGCGTTCAGAAGCAAATAACTGATAAAATATCTCAAGGGATCGGTGAACCGAGGGACAAGAAGATTAGTTCGCCACAAATTCAATTCCCGGATAGAATTATTAGAGAAGTTAAAGAAAGTGATTTAAAAATGCAGGAACAATTACAGCTCGGCAAAGAAAACTTAAAGCAAGTACCGGAAGAATTAATGAGTATGTCTGAAAAACATCAGCGGGAGCTATTGGAAATCTCTAAGCTTCTAAAAGGTGAGGGAGCTAAACCGAGCTATGACGATAACGGAACTGAAGTTCAATCAAAGGCAAAAAGCGAAACTAAAAGACGAGAACACAACACTCCTCAAAACGGTATAAATCTATAATAGCTTTGCACGTCTGCTATAATAAAGACTACAATGCGATTTATATAAAATCTATATTTATCGAACACTCCCTAACCCGTTGCTAAATAAAGTATTTGACAAGCGTGTAATAGATATGTTATGTTGGTTGTTGCAAGGTTGAAAAATGCATATAATTTTTAACTCCAAGTAGGAGTTCATGGGAATGAAAAGTAGAAAACAGTTAGTTTTTGCAAGTTTATTGGTTTCTTTAACGGCTTTTAGTTCAAACGCTAATGCTATTGAGCAATCCGTTATTGATGACGTATATTTAGATTCAAGAGAAGATATCCTTGAAAACAATAATGTTTCGTTCGGTTACAGGCTTCTATCGGCGGATAGCGTTTTAAAAAACGCACGCATTGAGCAGCAGCTATCTCACAACAAGGCAATATATGAAAATAACAGCTATCACAAAACAAAAGTGATGTCTAATTTTGTATATGACATAAAGAAGAAAAACGGTGTTAATGCTTATGTGGGAGCCGGTATCGGTGTTATGCACATTTCAAGCACCGATGATAATAAAGACGAATCGGAAACGTCACCATCTTATCAGGTTATCACAGGCATGAGCTACACATCGCCTAATCTGCCTTCATTTAAATTCCAGCTAGGTTATAGCTATATTGACAGGGTGGCAGGTCAGGAAGCCGGCAACGACCTGCACTTAAAGCAGGATAACTTAGAAAATGACGGAAACCACGCTGTTTCAGCAATCATAAAATACACTTTCTAAAAAAATATATTTTTGCTAAAAGTGATATATAAGATTAATTTACATAAAAAATTAACTTAATTAATTATATTAGCATGAAAAAGTCCGAACGATTCTTTAAAGATAGCGATAAAGAACTTAATTATATTTTTTGTGAACCGGAGAATCTCGACACCTCAAAACCTGTTGATTTGGTTTATGCATTACACGGGCTAGGAGGAGATGCCGAATCTTTTAGCGAATCTACACAAATATGCCCTGAATCTGCATCTACAAATTCGCTTGTTATAATCCCGTCTGCTCTAAACAAGGCTTGGCAGGACGAATCTATTAACCTTCTAAAAAAGCTAAATGAAAAAATAAACACCGATTACAATATTGATAAAACACATATTGTCGGTCACTCAATGGGAGGCGCTACGGCATTAGAGCTATTTTGCGACAACGGATTTTCTACCGATAATATATTTGCGGTCTCTACCTCTTATGATTACGAAGGGTGCAATCCCGAACACGGTTCAAATATTTACTTATACCACTATAGGGGTGATGCGATAGTTCCTGTAGAAGGCGGTACAAGTGCATTACCCGCAGTCGGCAATGTTGTCTCTCAAAATGAGTTGACGAATAATGCTGCAATATATAACGGTTGCGATATGTCGGATCGTCAAGTAATAGACGAAGGTTCAAAAACAACCGCACAATATAATAACTGCAACGATAATACCATCGTCAGGCACACGAAAGATTTGCCTTCTAACCTACGCCCGCATAGTTGGCAAAAAGAGCAAACCGCAAAGATACGGGATATAATTGAAAATCAATCCTACCCTTCCATATCTCCATCTTCATTCACATACGGTACTTCTTCTAATCCTTCATTTACCGCACAGCCGTCTTTACCTGAGGCATCTTCTTCGGCAAGTTCAAACAGACCGGATATAGGTCTTATAACCTCAATTGCCGCAGGAACTACAGCGGCTTTAGTTTTCGGTTCTATGTTTACTTCATTTTTTTGTAAAAAGACAAACCTTCATACCGAACGATTAGAAAGGGAAAGGGATAATAAGCAGTCAGGTTCAAATGCCGAATATAAAATATTATAAATGTATTGTTTATAAAAAATATATTTTTGCTATAGTGCTTTCAAAATACATAAAAATACGAAAGAAATCACTATGGACAAATTTATAATCGCAGGTAAAGAATTTAACTCGCGCCTTTTGGTCGGAACAGGAAAATATGCTTCACTGGAGGAAACAAGGGACGCTATACGTGCAAGCGGAGCAGAAATAATAACCGTTGCGGTACGCCGTATTGATGTAGCGGAACAAAAAAGCATTCAGGATTATTTACCTAAATCGGAATTCACATATCTTCCGAACTCGGCAGGCTGTTATACCGCCGATGAGGCTGTAAGAACACTACGCCTTGCCAAGGCGGCAGGCGGCGGAAATCTCGTGAAGCTGGAAGTTATAGGAGATAAAACCACCCTATACCCCGACATGGAAGAAACATTAAAAGCGGCTAAAACTCTGGTAGAAGAGGGCTTTGAAATAATGGTATATTGCAATGATGACCCTATCTACGCAAAAAAACTCGAAGAGCTTGGCTGTGTGGCTATCATGCCCCTTGCCGCTCCTATAGGGTCGGGTCTTGGCATACAAAACCCTCTTAACATAAGGATAATTGTACAAAACGCATCAATACCCGTATTGGTAGATGCAGGAGTCGGCACAGCCTCCGATGCGGCTATCGCTATGGAATTGGGCTGTGACGGCGTATTAATGAACACGGCAATATCCGATGCCGACAACTCTGTGTTGATGGCAAAAGCAATGAAAAAAGCGGTAGAAGCAGGAAGGCTTGCATATTTAGCCGGCAGAATGGCAAAAAAGGAATATGCTGTTGCGTCCTCCCCTGAAGTCGGAATTATATAGAAACACGATAAATGCCTATGACAAGAGAAATAAAGATATTTTTCATACTCGCTGCCGCAATTACGGCTTATAGGATATATTATCTGTCGCTAGAAGAGTTCAACCTGTTTTTTGACGAGGCACAATACTGGTATTGGGCACAAACATTTGACTGGGGCTATTATTCCAAACCACCAATGGTGGCATGGCTTATATCACTTACCACAGGCATATGCGGCGATACCGAGGGGTGCGTAAGGCTTGCCTCACCTTTGCTGCATTTTATTACCTCGGTCACTATATATTTTATCGCACAGGAATTATATAAGGACGAAAAAGCGGCACTTTTTAGCGGTCTTGCTTACGCAACTTTGCCTGCCGTTTCGGTCTCCTCAGCCCTGATATCAACCGATCCGCCACTACTTACCTTTTATGCGTTATCACTATTATTCTTTATAAAAGCCGTTAAAGAGGAAAGCTACAAACACTGGATACTTGCCGGAATTACGGCAGGTTTTGGCATGATGAGCAAATATAACATGCTGTTATTTTTATTATCCGCAATGCTGTATATGTTCTTGTCACCGGATAACAGGAAGCATCTAAAAGACAAAGGTTTTTGGACGGCATGTGTTATTGCCGGCTTGATATTTCTGCCCAATGTTATCTGGAATTTCAACAACGGTCTTGTTAGCTTCCTACACACAAAAGACAACGCCCAAGGTGAAGGTTTTTCTCTGCACTTTGATAAGATGTTTGAATTTTTAGGGTCGCAGTTCGGGGTGTTCGGTCCTATATTTTTCGGAACTTTGTTATTCATATTATTTAAAGTGATAAAAAGCTGTAAGACCGATGACGAAACAAAACTGCTTTTATGTTTTACTCTTCCCCTTTTACTTGTGATAACTACCGTTAGTCTGTTATCAAGAGCTCATGCCAACTGGGCGGCTCCCATATATGTTCCGGCAACGGTTCTGGTGTGTGCTTACCTCCTGCAAAACAATAGGAAAAAACTGATTATAGCATCATTTGCAATTCACATCATTGCCGCAGGGCTGCTTACTAATTTTTATAAATTAGATAATATTCCCAATATTGAAATAGCAGGCAGTAAGACAAAAATAGCGAACGGGAAATTATTCATAAAAGACCCGTTCAAGCGTGTGCATGGCTGGGAAGAACTCGGTCAGGGCGTGATAGTATTATTAGACTCATACCCTGACGCTACCGTTCTTACCGACTCCCGCAAGATTCATTCGGAATTGCTATATTATGCAAGACCACGTGCGTATGATGCCGTTAAATGGAACCCGACAGGCAACCGTGGCGACCATTTTGAAGTTACCACCGACATTAGGGAAGCTAAAACAAAAGACTTTTTATATATAACTGCTAATAACTCCGCTGACAAAATGGATAATTATTTTGAATCGGTAGAAAGAGTAGGCAACGTACACATTCCCCTTTATGAAGATTTTGATATAGATTTTTATTTTTACTACCTGAAGGGCTTTAAGGGATATGATACTGAAAATAATGAAATATCACCCTGAATTTATTTCAGGGGCTTTTTTCAATCTTCTCTTTTTCCTCACTAAACATCAACTTATGCAATATATAGCACATTCCAAGGACAAATAATCCTGAGAAAATAACATCGCTTAAGAAGTGCGCACCCTGCACTATTCTGGTAGCCCCATAAACACTACCCAGCATAGTTGCAAGAATAGAAAATTGCTTTCGCTTTTTTGGAAATGCAAACGCAAATGAGAAAAAGAAGAAGCCTACGGAAGGGTCACCCGATGTAAATGAACAGTTTCTTTCGCACTGGTCGGTTATTATAAGAGGAGGCGTAAATTCTTTCTTCCCGCCAAAATTTTCTACCTGATGCGGTCGTGCTCTGCCCCAGTTATCCTTGAATATGGCATTTACCACCAGTCCGGGACCGATTGCTAAGCATAATATAAGGTAAGCTATCTTTTTTTTTGTAAAACCAAGAATGTCAGATTTTTTTAAATAGTTCAAACCTAGCATGAAAAATAAAAAAACCGCTATGCAGATAGTTACATACTTTACCGATTCACGTAAAAATGCAAATATGGGATTTTTACCCAAGAAAAAGCCAAACACCATAGGCTCATCACTTATCATGGTTACTTTTTCACGGAAAAACAAACCTGAAACATAAAGGTCTAATTGCGGATAATACAAAAATAACGCTGCTATTACAGAGAATATGACTAAGTATAATATCTGATATTTTGTCATTTTCATTTCTTTGATAGCCTCAAAGTTATATTTTCTTAATTATTGTTTGCAAAACACTTAATATCAAAAATTACCCCTTCGGTGTCAGATAACCGGTAACCGATCTGTCAATTTGCAAAACTTCCCTAGCTGCTTCCTGAACCTGCTTTGCGGTAACTTTATCAATATTTTTTTCCCAGTTATCGGCATATTCCATTCCAACGCCTGTTGCCATCATCTGACCGTAAAGATATGCCAGAGTTTTTAAATCCTCCCTTGCATATATAGTTTCTGCTATCAGTGCGTTTTTGGCTCTTTTTAGTTCTTCTTCAGTTATGCCGTTTTGCTTAATATTTTCAATCTGCTTTTCAATTTCTTTTTCTATCTGTGCGATATCACTTTTATCTGACGGAATAGCATAAACCCCGAAAAAAGATTCCCCTAGCTGAAGGTCGTTATAGTAACTTGAAACGCTTACGGCAATCTCCTGTTCAACTACAAGATTTTGGTACAGCCTTCCCGTATCACTTTCAGCCAGAATATATGAAAGTAAAACCAGCGGATATGCCATTTCTTTTGCATCGGTATTTTGGCTTGGTGCAATATAATACCTGCTCCACTCCGAGCGGGTAACTTTTTCATCTGCAAGACTAATATTAATAGCAGCAAAATTATCTGTAGGCTCGCTAACCGTAATCCTTTCCGGAGTTTTTTTTGTTTTTATTTTACCGTAATATTTTTCCGCCAGCGGTTTTAATTCCTCCTCGGTAATATCGCCGGATACGACTAAAATAGCATTATTGGGTGCGTAATAATTGTCATACCATTTTTGTGCATCTTCAGTTTTAAGTGCCGCAATTTCATGCCTCCAACCGATAAGCGGAGTGCCGTACGGGTGATTCCTGTATAATGCCGCACGCATCTGTTCTGCGATAACCGAGGAAGGCTTGTTATCTACCCTTGCGGAGCGTTCTTCTAATATAACATCACGTTCGGTCAACACTTCTTTTTCATCAATTATAAGGTTTTCCATACGGTCTGATTCCATATCCATAACCGGTTCCAGCTTGTCACGTGAGATATTCTGGAAATACGCCGTATAGTCATAACTTGTAAAAGCGTTATCCTCACCTCCTGACTTTGCTATGGTTTTTGAAAACTCGCCCTTGCCATAGCGAGGAGTACCCTTGAACATCAGATGTTCCAGAAAATGTGCTATACCGCTTTTGCTTAGCGGCTCATCAACAGCACCTATTTTATACCAAACCATATGGGAGACGGCTGAAACCTTTGTATTTGGTATAACTACCACCTGCATTCCGTTATCAAGTGTAAAACCTTTTGCCCCGAAACTTTTTGCTATTGAAACTTCAGGGTAAAAACCCAGCAATATAATTATAATGAAGCTGAATATTTTTTTCATGCGTGTCCTTTATTTTTTATAACCGATAGTATAATAACCACCTTTTCAAATAAAACCAGTATAGCTTTTAAAAGGAAATACTTTATTGTAATTTTTATGTATCTGTGTTATTACAAGTTTTCAAATTTATAGATTTAAATGTTATGAATAAAGACATCAGATGGCAGCAGCGTTTTGCAAATTATAAAAAGGCTTTGTCACAACGATCTGATTTTATAAAGAAGCAGGATTTGAACAAACTTGAAGAACAGGGAATTATTCAAGCCTTTGAATATACTCATGAGCTGGCGTGGAAAACGCTGGCTGATTTTTTAAAAAGCAGCGGTAATACCGAAATATACGGTTCAAAAGATGCTACTCGCGAAGCTTTCGGGCTAGACCTGCTTGAAGATGGCGATATCTGGATGCAGATGATACAAAGCAGGAATATGACCTTCCATACATATAATGAGGAAACCGCAAAACAGATAGTAAGTGCTATCCGAAATAGCTATTTCATGGCGTTTACAAATTTAAAAGAAGTTCTGGAAGCTAAAGAAAAATGAATTTCGGTTTAGATGATAAAACTATAGGGCTGGTAAAAGGGGTTTTTTTAAAATACCCCGAAGTAGAATCGGTAACTTTATACGGCTCAAGGGCAACGGGTAAATTTACACAAGGTTCCGATATTGACCTTACGATAAAGGGGACGAGCATAGATATAAGTGTTTTAAGCAGGATAAGTAGCGAACTTGACGATTTGTTAATTCCATATACATTTGATTTATCGTCATTTTCTGATATTGATAACCCTGATTTACCGAATCATATAAAAAGTTTCGGTATCATCTTTTATAAAAAGGGCGAATAGTGATAAAACGTTCTCATATTGCGGCATTACATGATATATTTATGGCATCGGCAAGCCTGATAACATCCTTGTATTTGCGGCTTGGTGAGAATTTTGCAGCAAGTTATAATTACCTTACCCCCGCTATTTTGTTATTCACGGCTTCATGTGCCTGTGTATTTTTCTTTATGGGGCTTTATAAAGGTGTTTGGCGTTACGCATCGCTTAATGACCTTGTAAATATTGCAAAGTCGGTAGTTCTGGCAACGCTTATCTTCATACCGCTGATGTTCATGTTCAACCGTCTGGAAGATTTCCCCCGCTCGGTTCTGATAATAAACATACTTGTACTTATGGCAATGTTAGGCGGCCCCAGAATCCTTTACCGCATGTTGAAAGACAAGGATATTTCCCTTGGATTCCTGCAAAGCGGAATTGACGAGAGGACTCCTGTTTTACTTGTAGGAATGTCTGAAAACGGCGTAAGTTTTTTAAAGGAATGTGCAAGGCGTGAACGCTCAGAATATAAGATAGTAGGTATAATAGATAATGACAAAAACCGTATGGGGCGAAAAATTCACGGTATAACCGTCTATGGCGATGTTGACTCCATACCGGTTGCGATAAAACGCCTCAAGCGTGCGAATCAGCAACCCAAAAGGGTTATACTGGCACAGGATTATCTTGATAAGGAAACCGTTACCAAGCTGCTGAAAATGTCTGATACGCTTGGGTTTAAACTTGCAAAACTGCCTCGCATATCCGACTTTAAGGATAACATCGACAAGCTTGAAGTAAGACCAATCGCTATTGAAGACCTTTTAGGACGTGCCGAAATAACTCCTAGCCTTGGACGACGTGAAACTCTTATTAACGGCAAAAATATACTGGTGACAGGTGCGGGCGGCACTATAGGCAGTGAGTTAGTACGCCAGATATGCGAATATAGCCCTTTGCGTATAATTCTTTTAGAGATATCCGAATATAACCTTTACATGATAGACAAGGAGCTGGAAAATCTGGATAAGGATATTGAGATAATTTCCCTTATCGGTGATGTACGTAATTATAAATTACTCAATAAGATATTTGAAGAACATAAGCCTGATATTGTTTTCCATGCGGCAGCTTTAAAGCATGTGCCTATAGTTGAGCAAAACCTGATTGAAGCATTCATGACCAATGTTATAGGATCAAAAAATCTGGCTGACATCTGCACCCGTCATAAGGTAAGCCGTATGGTAATGATATCTACCGATAAGGCTGTCAACCCCACTTCCCTTATGGGAGTTACAAAGCGTATAGCAGAATGCTATATACAAAGCCTCGGTAATTCAAACGAAAATTCGGATACTATTTTCTCTACGGTCAGGTTCGGCAATGTTTTGGGGTCATCGGGTTCGGTTATACCTTTATTCCAAAGCCAGTTGGAAAAAGGAGGGCCTATAACAGTTACCCACCCTGACATGGAACGCTTCTTCATGACCGTTCCTGAGGCTGTGGAGCTTGTGCTTCAGGCATCTACTATAGAAAATGAAAATAATGATAAATCAGGCATATTCGTGCTTGATATGGGCAACCCCATCAAGATAGTAGACCTTGCCGCACAGATGATAAAACTTGCCGGTTTTACACCTGATGAAGATATCAAGATAACGTTTACGGGTGTCCGAGAAGGTGAAAAATTATATGAAGAATTATTTTATGATGATGAGGTCAGAGCAGAAACTCTTTATAAAGGCATCATGAAAGCTATAGCAGGCGATATTGATTTTCAGGATATCGTAAACAAAATAAATGCGGCGGAAAAAGAGTGTGAACACCAAAACCGTGAGGGTTTGACGGATATATTATTGCAAATAGTTCCTGAATATCTGACGGAACATAAAAAACAAATTGAAAAAGATGCGGCTTAAGCCTCCTTTCTTTATTCCCTCTCCCTATGGGAGAGGGTTAGGGTGAGGGGGAAACTTTCAAAATAATATAAAAAAGCGAAAGGAAAAAAATGAAACAACCAAACTATCAGGAACAAAAAATGTCAGTAAAGATAAAACGTGCGTTAATCTCGGTATCGGATAAAGCAGGCTTAGATGAACTTGCTCAATTTTTGAAACAGCATGGCGTAGAGATTCTTTCTACCGGAGGTACGGCAAAAAAACTGCGTGATGCAGGGCTGAATGTAAAAGATGTTTCAGAGCATACCGGCTTCCCTGAGATAATGGACGGACGTGTAAAAACCCTTCACCCTTCTATACATGGCGGTTTGCTTGCGGTTCTTGATAACAAAGAGCATGTAAAAGCCATGGAGGAAAACAACATAACCCCTATTGACCTTGTAATTGTTAATTTATACCCGTTTGAAGAAACCGTAGCACGTGGGGCGAGCTTTGAAGATGCTATTGAGAACATAGATATAGGCGGACCTTCAATGGTGCGTTCCGCTGCTAAAAACCATGCTTTTACTACTATCATAACCGACCATAATGACTATGCCGAATTAATTAATGAGATGAAAACAAACGACGGTGCAACATCAGATGTCTTCCGTCAGAGGATGGCGGCAAAGGCTTTTGCACGTACTGCCGCATATGATGCGGCAATCAGTACATGGTTTGCAAAGCAGCAAGGCGAACAATTCCCTCAAACATTTAATCTTACCGCATCTTTGAAACAACCTTTGCGTTATGGCGAGAATCCTCATCAGGGAGCCGCTTTTTATTCATATAATGATGGAACCGGCATAGCTGCCACAACTCAAATTCAAGGCAAGGAACTTAGCTACAACAACATCAATGATGCTGATGCGGCTTTGCAGTTGGTATCTGAATTTGATGAACCTGCCGCAGTTATTATCAAACATGCCAACCCGTGCGGAGTAGCTATCGGCGATAATATATTAGACGCATATAAAAAAGCATTGGCTTGCGATCCTGTCAGTGCCTTTGGCGGAATACTGGCATTCAACCGTAAACTGGAGGCGGAGATAGCAGACAATATTGCTAAAATGTTCGTTGAGGCAATCATAGCTCCCGACATATCCGATGAGGCAAAAGAGATATTATCCGCTAAAAAGAATGTAAGGATTCTTATTACAGGCAATAATAATAAGGTAAACAAATCTCTAACGGTAAAATCAGTTGTAGGCGGATTATTAGTTCAGGAAAGCGACTATGAACAAACTACAAAAGAAGACTTACAAGTTGTAACCGACAGAAAGCCGACTGATGACGAAATAAAAGAAATGCTGTTTGCGTTCAAAGTTTGTAAGCATGTTAAATCAAATGCAATAGTACTGGCAAGTAACAATGCCGGTATCGGCATAGGTGCAGGTCAGATGAGCCGTGTTGATTCTTCCAGAATTGCCGCCATAAAAGCAGGTGATTGCAAAGAAAACCCTAATCGTGCAAAAGGCTCGGTTTTAGCGTCCGATGCCTTCTTCCCGTTCGCAGACGGAGTTGAACAGGCAGCAAAAGCAGGAGTTACCGCAATAATACAACCGGGAGGCTCAATACGTGACGATGAAGTTATCGCAGAAGCCAACAAACATAACATTGCCATGGTATTTACGGGTAAAAGGCACTTCAGGCATTAGAAAACTAGTATAGTAAATTATTAGTCTAATGCTCGGCAGGGTCGCCGCCTTTTTTACGGTCGAAGAAATGCTGTGCCTTAATATGGCGTATAGTTCCTGTTTTAGAACGCATAACCACCGAATGCGTTGAAGCACCGCCTTTGAATCGTTGAACGCCGTCAAGCATTGAACCGCCGGTAACTCCTGTGGCAGCGAACATAACATTGCCCTTTGCCATCTCTTCCATAGTATATTTTCTGCTAAGGTCGCTCACGCCCATGCGTTTTGCTCTTTCACGCTGTTCGGAATCACTGAATATCAGCCTTCCCTGCATCTGCCCGCCGACGCATCTAAGAGCCGCAGCGGCAAGCACTCCCTCAGGCGCACCGCCTATTCCCATATACATATCAATCTGCGTGTCGTTAGTTGCGGTTGCTATAACACCTGCAACATCACCATCACCTATTAAGCGAACTCTGGCTCCTACTTCCCTTGTTTTAGCGATTATCTCCTCATGACGCTCACGGTCGAGTATGCATACTATCAAATCGGATATCTCGCATTTTTTAGCTTTTGCCAGACTTTTCAAATTGGATTCAACTGAATTATCCAAATCAACAACATGTTTGGGCAATCCGCTACCTACGGCTATCTTATCCATATATACGTCAGGTGCGTGCAAAAAGCCGTTTTTCTCCGCCATTGCGATAACTGCTAATGAGTTAGGACCTCCCGTAGCACAGATGGTAGTCCCCTCTAACGGGTCAAGTGCAATGTCGATTTCAGGCCCCTGACCGCTTCCGACTTTTTCGCCTATATATAGCATAGGGGCTTTATCACGCTCGCCCTCACCGATAACGACCGTACCGTCTATCGAAAGAGTATTAAGCGCTCTACGCATAGCATTAACCGCTGCCTGATCTGCGGCTTTTTCATCACCCAAGCCCATCCACTTATAAGAAGCAAGAGCGGCAGCTTCGGTAACACGCACCGCCTCCATGGCAAAATTACGGTCTAATGTCAGATCGTTATCATTTTCTTCTCTTCGCATTATGCTCACCATTTTTGTTCCTTTTTATTTATCGTTTACCCTTCTATACGTATAACGTTGGGTTTTTTAATTACACTATCCTGTTTTTCTATTTTTTCTACTGCTTTTATAATCGCCTTTTCGGAAGTCTTATGCGTAACGACAATTATATGTGCATGTTCGCCTTCTTTTGCCGATTTTTGCAAAATAGAATCTACCGATATCATTTCATCACGCAACACATCGGACACAGAAGCCAGAACACCCGACCTATCCTCGGCGGTAACCCTTATATAATATCTGCCGACATGTTCTAAAATACCTACAAATTCAGATTTGGCAAGCTTTTCAAACGGTGCATTAAACATATATGACGCTCTGCCCGATGCTATGTCGGCTATATCTGCCACCACTGCCGATGCAGTAGCTCCCTGACCCGCCCCCGGTCCTTGTAAAACAATTTTCCCTACAGCGTCACCTTCAATGAACACTGCATTATCAACACCTTCAACACTTGCTACCGGATAATTCTTCAAAACAAGACAAGGACACACCTTCTGACTAATGCCCTTATCGCTTTTAGAGCATATTCCCAGTAATTTTATCCTATAGCCCAGTTCTTTAGCATATTTTACATCAATTAGCGATACTTTCTCAATCCCTTCTATGTGAACATTATCGAAATCAACAGGAACTCCAAATGCCAGCGATGTAAGTATTGCCAGCTTATGAGCGGCATCTATACCGCCTACATCAAAGCTTGGGTCTGCCTCTGCGTATCCTAGTTCCTGAGCTTCTTTTAATATAACGTCAAAATCACGACCGGTATCTTTCATTGCAGTAAGCATGTAATTACACGTACCGTTTAAAATGCCCGATATTTTAGTTATCTCGTTCCCTGCAAGTCCTTCTTTTAAAGTTTTTATAACCGGTATGCCGCCTGCAACGGCAGCTTCAAACGCTACATAAACATTATTTTCCTCTGCGAGTAATGCTATCTCGTTTCCACGTTTTGCAATTAAAGCCTTGTTAGCGGTTACGAAGTTTTTGCCGTTTTTAATTGCTTTGATACACAAGTCATAGGCTACGCCCTCATCGCCGCCTATAAGCTCAACAACGGTATCTACATTTTCATCATCTGCGATATCACTTGCGTTATCATACCATTTTATACCGTCAAGATTTATCCCTCTATCTTTTTGGCTGCGGGCAGAAATCGCAACTATATTTATTTTTTTACCCGTACGTTGCTCCAATAACTCAGACCGGTTTTGCAATATCTTTACAACACCTACACCGACGGTGCCCAGACCTGCTATACCGACGTTCAAACTTATCTCAGACATACCGATTGCCTTTCTTATTTTTTAGTAATTTTAAAACAAGGCAAGAATATAGGGAATTTTTTGCCGGTTGTCACTATCGTAATTATTAAGATTAACAAGACTATTTATCAAAACGTCCGAAATATGTTTGAATATGCTCGGTTTTAGAAATATTCATTTATTAACCCGAATATCGTTTTAGAGATTATAAGGGGATCTTATATAGTTACAAGAAGATTCCCGACGTTACATCGGGAATGATATTAATATAATAAAATTATCAATGTACTTCCCGATAATGTTGTAAATCCTTTATCGCAAAGGGCTATAATAGACGAACGGCTATAAAGAACATACTCGCACTTTAGCTTTTATTAATGTCGGTCAGCATGTTTTTTACGGGTAGTTTATATTGCCGCTCTGAATGTTTTGATTGTAAATCAATATGTAAAATTAAATTGTGGATAATTAAATTTTATTGACTTGACCTAACCTTCCTATATGAACTATAAATTATATTAATACAGTGCATTTTCTACGTGCAGCTTCATTTTTTGAAGCTTTTTAAAAGTATTTTAGGTGGTTTTAATGTTTTCTATCAGAAGTTTATTGTTAAAAGTCGGTTTTTACTTCTTTATGCTACTTTCATTTACAAACATTGCCGTTGCAGGTGATGTTATAAACCTTACTATAGGTAAGAACGGGGCGGAAATAATAGATTTGCCGAGTGCAATGAGCCATGTACTGATAGCCGACAGGGAGGTTGCCGGAGTAGTTAAACATGCACCGAAAAAGGTTTCCGTAATAGGGCATGGGCTGGGACATACGAATATAAGATTTATGAACGGTAACCGTATCGTAAGGCAGGTGAATGTAACGGTTACTCAAGACCTGCTTTCTATAAAGCGTACGTTAAGCAACCTTTTCCCCGAGCAAAAAGTAGGGGTTGCCACGGTTAACGGCAGTGTTGCGTTAAAAGGAACCGTAAGTGATGCTCAGACTGCCGCACAAATAGTTAATGTAGTTAGAGAATATGTAGGTGATGAAAATAATGTCTTGAACCTTATGGGGTTAAGAAGCGGACAGCAGGTGATGCTTAGAGTAAGGGTAGGCGAAATTCGCCGTGATGTTTTGAAGAAGCTAGGGCTTGGCTTGCATGGTGTTATAACTTCAGGTTCCGCCGTACTTGGTGCTTTGGAAAGGGAAGGGGTGTTCAAAGTCCTTGCCGAGCCTACT
This sequence comes from Pseudomonadota bacterium, assembly GCA_027620075.1. Taxonomy (NCBI): domain Bacteria; kingdom Pseudomonadati; phylum Pseudomonadota; species Pseudomonadota bacterium. The sequence goes on from JAQCEY010000003.1 coordinate 153,164, forward strand.
TTGATAGCTATATCGGGTGAGACTGCCGATTTTCTGGCAGGCGGTGAAATACCCGTTCCTGTGATTCAGGCAGGTAATGTTATGTCGGTTGACTATAAGCCTGTGGGTGTAAGCGTGCAATTCACTCCGGTAGTGTTGTCTGAAAACCGTATAAGGCTTAGTGTCGCATCTGAGGTTTCTGAAGTTGATGCGAAAGTTGTAAGTGTAAACTCAATCTCCGTGCCTTCCATTTCAACAAGAAGGGCTAATACGACCGTTGAAATGGCATCGGGTGAGAGTTTTATGATAGCAGGGCTTATTGAGGACAGCAGTAAATCACATATACATAAGGTTCCGGGAGTGGGCGACCTTCCTATATTAAGTACATTATTCAGGAGTGTTGATTTTCAGCGCAATGAAACGGAACTGGTAATTGCGGTTACACCTTATCTTACAGACCCTGTAAGCGGTAATGATATTCGTCTTCCGACCGATAATTTTATACATAGGTCTAATATGGAAACGTTTTTCTTAGGCAGTATAGGTGTTCCGAAAAATACAGGGCGGAATGTAGGGCTGGAAGGCGGAGTCGGATATTTAATTGATTAGGGGTTATATGCGTTTATTTTTGTTGCTATCTTGTGTTTTATTTGTTTCATCTTGTGTTCGTCCTAGTGAACATACGGTCCAGGTTAAACCTGAAACGCTGTTAACAAGTAATATTGAGGACGTGACGTTCGCTATTACCGGTAGGGATTCTTTGGATTCAATGTTTGAGTGGGTGTTAGATGATAGACCGAGTGAAGCCGTGTTATATTGTGTAGGCGGTGATTCCCTATGTGTCGGTGCGGAAAAGATATTAAGCAACTTCTCGGTTCCGTACAGTATGAAAGTAACTAATAACAGGGAAAGTGCGGTATCTTTGAAATATAGCAGGCTGCTTACAAAGCAATGTCAAAGAGGAATCGGTTGTGCCATGTCGGCAAATTTCATAGGTGCTATAACTAACCGGTCAGACTTTACTAATCCCGCCCTTTCTGATTTTCAGGACGCACAAAAAGCCGTAGAGAACTATAATAATTATTATTATACAAGGTAATCCGAATCCGTATTTTTTATTCGGGAGTGTGATATATAGTGAATTCTAAATTCATTTACGTCATCGCCCGAGTTTTATTTAGAAAACTATAGGGCGATCTCGGTTAGATTACCCTATAATTGCCTTTGGCAATTCGGGTAATGATGTTTTTTATGAGAAATGAATTTAGAATTCACTATAGTTCAGTATGACAAGTCAGAGTATTTTTCATTCAGCCAATTCTTTTGAGCGACGAGTAGCCGCAGAGACGGTATTTTGAATGAGTTTTTGTAGTGAGCCGTCTTTAGAAAGTGCGTCAATACCGGCTTGCGTAGTTCCGTTAGGGCTGATTACCTGTTCTTTTAACTGTGTAACGCTATTATCGGAATTATTTGCCATTACGGCACTGCCTAAAACCGTGCTTATTGCAAGTTCGGTGGCGGTGTCTTGTGGTAATCCTTCTTTTATTCCGGCTTCTATCAGGCATTCTATAAAATGAAATACATAAGCAGGCCCGCTTCCGGCAAGACCTGTGGCAGCGTTCATTTGTGATTCGTTATCAAGCCATATAGCCATGCCCACCGATTCGAACAAGCTAGTTGTAATAGATTTTTGAGTTTCGTTTACAATATCGTTGGCACATATGGTAGTAGCACCGAGTTTTATAAGTGAAGGCAGATTAGGCATTGCTCTTACTATGGGAGTTTGTTTACCTAATTTATCTTCGAAAAACTTTATTGTCTTACCCGCCGCAACGGATATGAACAAAGTGTTGCCGTCGGTATATTTTTTATATTCTTCTAAAACATTGCCGATAATCTGAGGTTTTACGGCTAATAAAATTATTTCAGGCTTAAAATCATCAGGTATTTGTGAAGCTGAATTTACAAGATTTACACCGAAATCTGAACCTTTACCGCTTGGTGAAATTATAAGAGCCTGCGATTTGGATTCCAGATTAGGAAGTAGTCCGCCAAATAAAGCACTTCCCATTTTTCCGCAGCCTACAAGTATTATATTCTGACTTATCATTTGTTTTCTTTTAGTTTTTTTTCAAGAGCGGTAATTTTTTTTGAGAGTTTCTCTTGCTCAAGGCGAGCCTTTTGAGCCATTTGCCTTACTACTTCAAATTCTTCACGGCTAACAAGGTCGTGTTTTTTAAGTAGCTCGTCTACCTTTTCATGAACAGCATGGTCAAATTGTGACTTCATGTCGGCAAATGAGTTGAACGCCGTATCCATTGCGGAGCCTGCAAGTTTTGTAAAATCTTCAAAAAATTTGTTTTCTTTGTTCATTTCCTTTATTACTCTTTATAGTTATGAGTTTTCAGCTTATATAAACATAAAAAACAATCTTAATAAATAATAAAGTGATAGAATATCCACATATCGATCCGGTTATAATAGAAATAGGCTCACTTGCTATAAGGTGGTACTCCGTTGCATATGTGGTAGGAATCGTTATCGGTGCTTTATATGCCGACAGGCTTAACAAAAAACCGCCTGTGCAACAGAATCTTAAAGTATTCGATGATTTTATGGTATGGGCAATTATCGGTATAATTCTGGGCGGTCGTTTCGGGTATGTGCTTTTCTATAATTTTGAATATTATATTTCGCATATCGAAGAAGCTCTTAAAATATGGGCGGGGGGAATGTCGTTCCACGGAGGCTTTTTAGGTGTGGTTATCGCCACAATAATATTTTGTAGGAAGAATAAAGTTAATGTATGGGTGCTGTTTGACCTGCTTGCCTGTGCCGCACCTATAGGATTGTTCTTCGGAAGGATAGCAAATTTTATAAACGGGGAGCTATATGGGCGTGTGACCGATGCTCCGTGGGCTATGGTGTTCCCGACAGGCGGCAATCAGCCAAGGCACCCAAGCCAGCTTTATGAGGCATTCTTAGAAGGATTGCTATTGTTCATTATACTGTTTGTTATAGCAAACTACACAAAGTTAAAGCAATTTCCCGGAGTGCTGGCAGGAATATTTGTAGCAGGATACGCGGCTGCAAGGATAATAGTTGAGAATTATCGTGAGCCTGATGAGCATATAGGATTTTTATTCATGCAGATAACCACGGGACAGGCATTATCATTCCCTATGATGATTACGGGAATTATAATCATATTTTTTGCTATGAGGAAAAGGCGGGAGAAATAGGTGGTTCGATAAATATAGTTTTTGTTATGGGCGAAATTGTTTCAGTATGACATAGTATATTTGCATATGTATCGAAAAATTAAAAAAAACAGATGGATATAAAAACTATTATAAAAAACAGAGGTCACATATCCGTAAGTGAACTTATGAGTTATGCTTTGCCGATTTATTATGGCAGCCGGCAGCCTTTCGGAAAAGGAGGGGATTTTATAACCGCTCCTGAAATATCACAGGTGTTTGGCGAACTTATCGGGGCGTTCATAGCATATCAGTGGGTAAATATGGGAACTCCAAGCAGTGTTGCCCTCGTTGAGATGGGGCCGGGAAGGGGCATTTTGATGAAAGACCTTTTGCGTGGCACTAGGAACGTAAAAGGATTCCATGGGGCTATAGAGATACACATGGTGGAAAATAGCCATCAACTACAACAGATGCAAAAAGAAACCTTAGAAGGAATGCACGGCAATATTAAATGGCATGACAGCATAAATACAATACCACGAAAAAAATCGTTCTTTATAGCTAATGAATTTTTCGATGCTCTGCCTATTAACCAGTATGTAAAAACAAAAGAAAGGTGGTGCGAGAACTTAATATTTTTAGATAAAAACGAAAAATTAAGATTCGGGCTGTCGCCTGTTTGCGGTTTTTCAGAGGAATTTAATAAAAAGCACCCGTTTGCAAAGGAAGGCGACGTTTTGGAGGTCGGTCAAAGTTCGTTAGCAATCGTAAAAGACATAGCCAAACGTATAAAAGAGTTTGGCGGGGCAGGGGTTTTCATAGATTACGGCTATGATTATTACGGATATAAAGATACGTTGCAGGGTATGAAAAACCATAAATTCCATGACGTGCTGAAAAACATAGGTGAAGCGGATATAACGGCACATGTGGATTTTGTAGCGTTATCTGAGACGGTTAAAGAGCAGGGAATAAATGATTGCAGTATTGTTACCCAGCGTGAATTTTTGATGTCGTTAGGCATAGAAAAACGCCGTGAAATTCTGGTTGCCGGTGCGGCAAGTAAAAAACAGGCGAAAACGGTTAGTGATGGAGTTGAAAGGCTGATAGATGTGAAAAATATGGGAAACCTGTTTAAAGTTCTAGTTGCGGTTGAAGGAAAAACTTGATATCTAATTGTTTTTTATCCTGTTTTTTGCAGTTTTATTTTTAAATATATAAAAATTATTTATTTAATCGGAAATATGTGTATGATGTTCCTTTAGCAAACTTTCGTTGTTGTTATTAATGCTGAATTATTTATAATTATCAGGCTTAAAATATAAACAAACAATATGGAAAAATTGCTATTTTTATTGTGTATGCGGATTTTGGTTCGCTTAAATGTAGAATATCCGTTCTTGAGTAGGAATAAAAATAATTTCCGAAATGAGAATGTCCAAACTTTTTTATAAACATGTGTTCAGGGATGACATTTTTAGATAAATCAATTCTAGTAATAGAAAATATAATGGTTTCATTAAACTGTCGCTGTGAGCGAAAGCCTATGGAGTATTTAATAAATGCCAAAAAGAATTTTAGTAGACGCAACTCACGTAGAGGAAACTCGCGTTGTTGTGTTGGAAAACGGTCGTGTTACGGAGTATGATTCTGAAACATCGGTAAAAAAACAATTAAAAGGAAATATATATCTAGCAAAAATAACCAGAGTCGAACCTTCATTACAATCTGCCTTCGTAGAGTATGGAGGCGATAAGCACGGTTTTCTTCCTTTTTCCGAAATACACCCCGATTACTACGATATTCCTGTCGCAGATAAAAAAGCCCTGCTTGAGTCAATAAGAAGCGGTAACTCTAAAGACGATGAATCCGAAGAAGAAGATGAGTCTGTAAAAGATGCAAAATCAACCGGTTCTGGAAATGAAGGCGGCAATGAAGAATCTTCCGAATCGGAAGTTGATGTTGTTGCCGTAGAAGAAGAGCAGGAAATAAAAGACGAAAAAAAACAGGACGAGAACTTATACCGCAAATATAAGATTCAGGAAGTTATCAAGCGTAATAAGATAGTTCTTGTTCAGGTCGAAAAGGAAGAAAGGGGCAATAAAGGTGCTTCCCTTACTACTTTTATCTCACTTGCAGGGCGTTATTGCGTGTTAATGCCTAACTCACTAAGAAGAGGCGGCGTATCACGCAGAATAGAAAACCGTGATGATAGAAAACGCCTGAAGTCCGTACTTAAAAACCTTAACATACCTGTAGAAAAAGGACTGATAATCAGGACGGCAGGTGCTAAGCGAGCCGAGGACGAGTTAAGGGGTGATTATAATTATCTGGCAGGACTTTGGAACGGTATAATTGAAAAGACCAAGCAGTCAAACGCACCTGCATTCATTCATGCCGAAGGTGACATTATCAAGCGTACCATGCGTGACCTTTATAATGAAAAAATCGATGAGGTGCTGATAGAGGGAAAAGAAGCTTTTGAAACGGCTAAGGACTTTATTAAAGTTGTTATGTCGGGGCATGCCTCAAGAGTAAAGCAATATAAAAATAAAGTTCCCGTATTTACACGCTATAAGGTAGAAGAGCAGATAGCCGCACTTTATAATCCTGAGGTTCCGCTTGATTCGGGCGGTGCGTTGGTTATAAATCCGACCGAGGCACTTATATCTATTGATGTGAACTCAGGACGCTCGACCGGACAAAGGTCGGTTGAAGAAACGGCGGTATCTACCAATATCGAAGCGGCACGTGAAGTTGCAAGACAGCTTAGATTGCGTGACCTTTCGGGGCTTATAGTCATAGACTTTATCGATATGCTTGATCTTAGGAATAAGAAGACGGTAGAAAAAGTATTGCGTGACGCATTCGCAGATGACCGAGCTAGAATACAGATAGGAAGGATAAGTACGTTCGGACTGCTGGAAATGTCCCGTCAGAGAATGGCATCAAGCTTTCTGGAAGTAAACACTATGGTATGCCCTACCTGTGTAGGGGCGGGTGTGGTGAAAGCTACCGAGTCTAATGCCGTTACGGTTTTGAGAGCTGTTGAAAATGATGTCAGCAGGTCAAAATGCAAGGCAATAGGTGTTTATGTAACTCAGGACGTGGCACTTTATATACTTAACAACAAGAGAGAGCCTTTAAGCAAGATAGAAAATAAATATAATGTAAAAGTTTTCCTGAATGTTGATGATACGGCAGGTGCTAATAGTTTTTATATTGAGAAAATGAAAGGCTATGAAGATTCTGTTCCGGAGGCGGATACAAGACCTGTTAATAAACAGGAAAAACCTAAAAAGATTAGCGAGCCTCAAGAGGATAATAATGTAGAGCCGTTCCCTGAAAAAAAATCAAGACGTGAAACTAAACGTGAGGAAATACAGGAGAAAAAAGAAGCTCGTATTGTCGGTGCCGATAATATTTTTGAGGGCTTGTGGAAAAAGATAGTGGAGTAGTAGTTAGTTTTAGTGGTTGGTGTTAGTGTTAAGGGATAAAAACACTGACACTTAACACTATCACTTAACACTAAATAATAATGACAAAATTACAATCAACTAAATGCGGTTCTTTGAGCGGGGTTATTAAAGTACCCGGTGATAAGTCAATCTCTCACAGAAGTTTAATATTTGCATCACAGGCTATCGGCACTTCACGTATCTGCGGACTTTTGGAAGGTGAAGATGTTATAGCAACATCAAAAGCATTGCAGGCTATGGGTGTAGATATCAAAAAAGAACCAAATGGCGAATGGGTTGTAAAAGGTGTGGGTGTCGGCGGATTAACCAAGGCTGATAATGAACTTGATTTAGGTAACTCCGGAACAGGCGTAAGGCTGTTAATGGGACTTGTTGCTCCGTATAAGTTCAATACGGTATTTACCGGAGATGCAAGTTTAAAGAAAAGACCCATGTCCAGAGTTATGCAACCGCTAGAAAAAATGAATATCAGGTTTGAATGTAAAGCAGGTGGAAGGCTTCCCCTTACGGTTATCGGAAATGATGAAATCTTGCCGATAACATATAAGCTTCCCGTAGCTTCCGCACAGGTTAAGTCCGCTATATTACTTGCCGGTTTAAATTGCAGGGGTAAGACAACCGTTATTGAACCTGTACCTACTCGTGACCATACCGAGTTGATGCTAAAAGGGCTGGGAGCGGATATATCTACTAATGATAACGGCAATGGTGGACGAGAGATAACTTTGACGGGATACCCTGAATTAAAGGCTATGGATTTTGATGTGCCGGGCGATCCTTCGTCCGCCGCATTTGCGGTAGTGGCCGCACTGATAGTGCCCGATTCTGAAATAATGATAGAGAATGTTTGTATTAATCCCCTTAGGACGGGGCTGTATGATACGCTAATTGAAATGGGTGGTGATATAAAATTCCTGAATAAAAGGATTCAAGCTGGTGAAAAGGTTGCAGACCTTCAGGTGAAATATAGTAGGTTAAAAGGTGTGAAAGTCCCTGCATCACGTGCGGCTTCCATGATTGACGAATACCCGATACTGGCAGTAGCCGCTGCGGTTGCCGATGGTGATACTTTAATGGAAGGTTTGGAAGAACTGCGTGTTAAGGAAAGTGATAGATTGCAAGCGGTGTCGGACGGTCTACAAGCTTGCGGAGTCAAATTTGAAGCCGGAAATGATTGGTTAAAGGTAACGGGAGGCGATGTTAAAGGCGGAGGAATGGTTGAAACACACCTTGATCACCGTATCGCTATGTCATTCCTTATACTTGGAATGGTCGCAAAAGAACCTATTGCCGTAGATGACGGCACTATGATAAACACAAGCTTTCCTAAGTTTTCCCGACTTGTTAATTCTGTAGGCGGAAAAATAACCGTGTGAACTGTTTAAAAATAGCTTTTTAAACAGATTTATAATGTTTTTTTGTGAGAAATGCTCTATACGTATTACTTTATCCGCATTTTTTATTCATGATTTTATCGTGGTTTGTGTTTATAAAAAAGAACATAAGGATTTTCCTCGGTTTTAAACATAATGCTATTTTAAATTAAAGAGCAAGGTTTTAATGAGAGCAGCGTATATATACATAGTTATTTTGTTGGAAGGGTATGTAGTTCTGTCTACCGAATTGGTCGCTATACGTCAGCTTATACCTTTTGTCGGAAGCGGTACGGAAACTATGGCAATCGTTATAGCCGCCGTATTGATGCCGTTATCCTTCGGATATTATGTAGGCGGGAACTACCGTGCGAAATACGGACGGAAAAAATTAATCACCATCAGAAACAAGTTAATAAAAAACGTTATTAGTGCTTCGGTAATACTTGTATTCGGTCTTTCATACATACTGCTTGAGATATATTTCGGTATCTTTGATAATTATAATATCTCGCACAGGGTTGCACAGGCAACTATTTTCTCATTACTGTTTATTGTCTATCCGGTTTACCTGCTTGGTCAGACCGCTCCTTTGGTCAGTAACTATTTCAGGGGTAGCCACTTATCAAAAGCAACGGGAACTATATTAATGTTTTCAACAATAGGGTCGTTCTTAGGTGCTATTTTGTCAACGCTTGTGCTAATGGGTGCTATAGGAGTGCATAACGTAATTATCGTCAACATAGTATTGTTACTTATTGTAGTTGTGATACTAAGTAAAAAACTGTTTAGTATGAATAACGTTCTTATGGTTGTTATCACGTTTATCGCCTTTGGTCTGAACGGTAGCCATATAATGGAAGGTCTTGATGTGGTTGAGGATAATAATTACAATATAGTTAGGATAGAAAACGGTGAAGAGGACGGTACTAAAGTTCTGATAGTCAACAGAAGCCCTGCCGCAAAATATTCCGCAGATCCGGAGCTTAGATTCGGATATATAAGATATGTTGAAGAAAGATTCGTTAATCCTATAGCAAATCAAGACGGGGTATCCGATAAGCCTAAATCTATACTTGTAATAGGTGCCGGCGGGTTTACATTCGGTCAAGATGACTCTTTTAATAATTATACATTCGTCGATATCGATGCTACATTAAAAGAAGTTTCTGAAAAATATTTATTTAAATCCGAACTTAAAGATAACCATAAATTTGTTGCGATGCCTGCAAGAGGGTTCTTTAACCAAACAGATGAAAAATATGATCTTATATTCCTTGATGCGTTTACTAACGTAATTTCAACTCCTTTCCAGTTGATAACTAAAGAGTTCTTTGAGCAGGTCAAAGAACATCTGAATGAAGACGGTATAGTTTTGTTCAATGTTATAACCAGTCCGAATTTTAACGATAAGTTCAGCGTTAAGCTGGACAGAACTTTCAGGCAGGTGTTTTCCCCTGCTAATCGTCAGGTTTTGCGTTTATATGACGGTTGGACGGGGTCGGATTCGGATGAGAACGTTAACACGAATGTTGTATATTCTTATCATAACAGGAATTACACAAAAGGTAACTATACCGATAATATTAATACCTATTACTTGGATAGATGAATAAATAATTGAAGTTTTATGATTATAGCAATAGATGGACCGGCCGCGTCCGGAAAGGGGACGTTAGCCAAAAAACTGGCAGAACATTTTGGTTTAAATTATCTGGATACCGGAAGTATATACCGTGCCTTGGGCTATAAGATACTGGAAGCCGGGGGCTGTCCGGAAGATAAGAAGCTTGCTGTTGAAATGGCTAAGAACATAACGTCGGAAGAACTTAATAATCCGCATTTATATGATGAAGGAATCGGACGTGCAGCCTCGGTTGTTGCGGTAATTCCGGAAGTGAGGGACGCTTTGTTCAGGTTTCAAAGGGACTTTTCAAAAAGCCCTAAAGGGGCGGTTCTGGACGGCAGGGATATAGGTACGGTTATCTGTCCTGATGCCGATTTGAAGTTTTTTATTACCGCCGATATAGAGGTAAGAGCGATGCGGCGATTTAAACAGTTGCAAAACAACGGAGTTTCGGTTATATATCAGTCCGTGTTAGATGACCTTAGGCGACGTGACGAACGTGACAGTGGAAGAGCCGTAGCACCTTTGGCTATTGCCGAAGATGCCGTGCAGGTAGATACTACGGACATGGAAGTGTCTGAAGTTTTTGAAGAAATTGTCGCTGTAGTTGCCGGTGCAAGACGTGATTTCGCTAAGATAAACAACTAAAATATCGATTTTAAATTGTTTATTTCTAAATGGAATTTGGCAATGCCTTTAATGTTTTAATCTTACACACTAACCGCTTTGGTGAATATCGGTATTCATTCAAGGCATTTTTTTAACTTTTTTATTTAAATTAATTAATCATGACAAAAAATAATACTGTAAAGAAAAGTGAAGAATTTACAACAAGCGAGAGTTTTGCCGATCTTTTTGAACAATCCGTAAAAGAAGAAAAAGTAGAAGGTACTGTTGTACAGGGTACTGTTGTTGCTATTGAAAATGATATTGCTATAATTGATATAGGTCTGAAAACAGAAGGGCGCGTTTCTATTCGTGAATTTGAAATAGAAGAAGGGCAAGCCGATGTTAAAGTCGGCGATCAGGTAGAGGTTTACCTTGAAAGAATCGAAAGTGTAAGCAGCGGAGGTTCTATAGTTAGCCGTGAAAAAGCCGTAAGACAAAAAGCATGGGAAACATTAGAGAGTACATGTAAAGACGGTGATATTATCGAAGGGACTATATTCGGACGTGTTAAAGGCGGGTTCACGGTTGATATAAAAGGTGTTATCGCATTCTTACCGGGAAGTCAGGTCGATATACGTCCGGTAAAAGACATAACTCCGTTGATGAACATAAAGCAGCCTTTCCAGATATTGAAAATGGATACTAAGCAAGGGAACATAGTAGTTTCACGCCGTGCCATCTTAGAAGAGTCACGTGAAGAAGAGCGTTCGGAAATGCTTTCTCAGATTGAGGAAGGCGTACAGCTTGAAGGTGTTGTTAAAAATATCACCGATTACGGTGCTTTCGTTGATTTGGGAAGTGTTGACGGACTATTGCACGTTACCGATATTTCATGGAGCAGAATAAGCCACCCTTCGGAAGTTCTTTCTTTAGGACAGAAAATCAAAGTAAAAGTTATTAAGTTCAATCAGGATACGAAAAGAATTTCATTAGGTATGAAACAGCTTGAAGGAAACCCTTGGGCAGGAGTTGCTACCAGATTTCCTAAAGGGAAGCAATTCAAAGGTGTTGTTACTAACATTACCGATTACGGTGCTTTCGTTGAGATAGAAGAGGGTATTGAAGGTCTTGTACACGTTTCCGAGATTAGCTGGACAAAAAGCAATGCACATCCGGGCAAGCGTCTGTCGGTAGGTCAGGAAGTTCAGATCATGATACTTGATATTGATGAAGAAAAACATCGTATTAGCCTCGGCATTAAACAATGTGAGGATAACCCTTGGACGGCGTTCAGTGAAAAATATCCGGTCGGAAAAATCATTGAAGGTGAGATTAAGAACACGGTTGATTTCGGTCTGTTCATCGGATTGGAAGGCGATGTTGACGGTCTTATCCATTTATCGGATATCACTTGGAATGATAATGCCGAAGAATCATTAAAGCAATATAAGGTAGGTCAGGTTGTTAAGGTTAAGGTTCTTGGTGTTGAGCCGGAAAAAGAGCGTATCAGCCTAGGCATAAAACAACTTAGCGACGACCCTAGAGCTTCAGCCGTTAATGACATCGGCAAAGGTTCACGTGTAACCTGCGTTGTGTCCGATGTTAAAGATGAAGGTATAGAGGTTACTATAAATGATGCCTTAAAAACGTTCATAAAAAGAAGCGATCTTGCTCGTGATCGTATCGAACAAAGAAGCGATAGATTCGCAGTCGGTGATAAAGTCGATGCAAAAGTTGTGTCGGTAGATAAAAATTCCGGCTCGGTTTCAGTTTCTATAAAAGCTTTGGAAGTTGAAGAGCAAAAAGATGCTATTGCAGCTTATGGCTCTGCCGATAGCGGTGCAAGTCTCGGTGATATTTTGGGAGCTGCTTTGGAAAACAGCAATTCCTCAAAATCGGAAGACAAGTAGTATTAAATAATTGTAACTTGTAAACTACGCCTTTATAGGTGTAGTTTACAGTTGCTTAGGTTTTTATTTTTAAGTTGGGTTTTGTTTATTATGTCCTTATCAGCCGATACACTCCTTGACCGGATTAGAATGAAAGGCGAAATAAAAAAATGGCGTAATTTAACCATAATATTTGCCGTATTATGGGCTATAGGACTTATGGTGAGAGTGTTCGATCTTAATAATTTAAAGAAAGAATATATCGCTAGTGTTGATATAAAAGGTATTATAAGTCAAAGTCACGGACGTGATAAAAAGCTGGAATTTTTAAAAGACGATGAAAGGGTTCAGGCAGTCATAGTACATATAAACAGTCCCGGGGGAACTATGGTCGGCGGTGAGCATTTATATAACTCGCTTAGGGAGATAGCCGAGAAAAAACCTGTGGTGGCGGTTATGGGAACGGTTGCTGCTTCTGCCGGATATATGACGGCGATAGCTGCCGATAAAATATTTGCAAGTGAAGGCACTATGACCGGATCTATCGGTGTTATGATACAAGCGGCAGAGGTTACGGAGCTTGCCGATAAAATGGGAATTAATTTTATTACCGTTAAATCTTCGGATTTGAAAGGAACTCCGAGCTTTACCGAAAAAATGACTCCTAAGGCTAAAAAAGTCGTCCAAGACGGCATTGATGACGGTTATGATTATTTTACCGATCTTGTGGTGCAAAGAAGGTCTCTTAGTAAAGAAGAGGTATTAAAGCTTGCTGACGGTCGTATATATACCGGAAGGCAGGCTGTAAAAAACAAGCTGATCGATGCAATCGGTAAAGAAAGCGATGCGATAAAATGGCTGGAAGAGGAAAAAAATATAGAAGAGGGATTGAAGGTAAAGAATGTTTCAATAAAGGATAAAGACTCGATGTTTGATATGCTGCTTAACGGTTCTTTAGGTTTTGATAATCCGTATTTATCGCAGCTATTTCCGTCAAGTGGTTTTGTGGCGATGTGGAAGCCATAGCTTTATATAAAAAAATCAATAATTACTTTTACAATTATTATATGTCGTATATTAATATGCCGAAGGTAATAGAATTAACAAATAATTAATAAATTGTGGAGATGCGAAAGTGACTAAATCAGAATTAATTAGAAAAATTTCTCAACGTTTTCCTAATATGTTCTTAAAGGACATTCAGATTGTTGTAGATACTATATTTGATGAAATATCAGATGCACTGGTTGAAGAAAAGAGGGTTGAACTAAGAGGGTTCGGTGCATTTACTATAAGAAAAAGACAGGCAAGAAAAGCAAGAAACCCAAGGACTAACGAACTTGTTGATTTGGGAGAGAGAGCCGCTTTATATTTTAGGGCCGGTAAAGAGTTAAATGCACGCTTGAATAAAAACGATTAGTATATTATTAGTTATATAATAAAGCTTATAACCTGATATTCTAAGAATTATTCATGAAAAAATTACTTATATTATTTACATTATTCTTGTTCATGATAGTTGCGGCTTTACTTTCAGTGCCGCTCTGGCTTGATGTAAATAAATATAAGCAGGACATAACAAAGCTTATTCATGAAAAAACCGGATTTAAGGTTAAAATTGACGGTGAAATAACTGCGATAGCAGTTCCCGATATATCGTTGATGGTCGAAAATGTTTCGGTTGCTTCCTCGCTTGATGAAAGTCGTAATTTGTTTGCCTCAGAAAAGATGGTGATACAAATAAAATTAGCACCGTTATTTGATAAAAAACTGGAAATTGAAAGCCTGCAACTTATTAAGCCGAGCGTTAGCCTGAAGGTGAATAAAGAAGGTGAGGCTAACTGGGAGCAGAAAAAAGCAGAAAAAGAAGTAGATAAAGGAGCGGAGAAAGAGGCAGTTGACTCCAATGAGGTAACCGAAGTTGTTTATGGCGAAGAGAAGCCTTTTGATATTACCGAGCGTTTCTTATTAAACCGGTTTGAGATAAAAGATGCCGACTTTTCATACGTTGATGAGCAAAGTGAACAAAATATAAATATATCGAACCTGAATATAAAAACATCTATCAAGCCGGGCGAGAATGATTTCAATTTGTCAGGCAAACTAAATATATTTGAAGATAAATCAAAAGGTATTTTTGATCTGTCGGCTAAATACACAATAAGCGGTGCAACTTATAAACTTAATAATATCGATATAAAATTAGATGATATTAAGGCAAATAGCGAAATTGAGCATGAGAAGATAAACGGTAAACCGTCTTTAAAGCTATCATTATATACAAATAGTATTAATCTTAATAATTATACTATGGTATCTGCTAAAAACCGAAAAGTTACCGAGCAAACATCTGTTGAGGAAAAAGAAGAAAGTACCGAAGAGTTTACATGGGATACTAAAGAGTTTGATGTTGCCTTTTTGAATCAGGCTGACTTTAACTTTAATTTTAAGTCCGGCGGTATCAAATATGATAATTTTGAGATTGGTAATATTGCCTTAAATGCATATCTGAAAAGCGGAAGGCTGACATTGAATTTTAAAGATGTTTCCCTATATGGCGGGATAATGAATTCAGAGGTTTTGGTTGACGGTGCAAGCGGTCTGCCCGTGCTGAAAACTAAATTTGACATAAAGTCCTTAAACATGCAGCAAGTCCTGAAAACGGCAGGGCAAAAAGAAATATTTGAAGGGAAAACCGATATTGAAGGTAGCTTATATTCGGTAGGTAATACCCAAAAGGCATTGATAGAAAAATTAAGCGGTAAAATGTCATTGAATGTAAAAGACGGCGTAATCCAAGGTGTGGATCTAATATCAATTTTAAAGAGCAAGCCTGATGCCTTTAATTTAGGTGTCGCAAAACATACAACAAGATTCGAACAGATATCCGCAGACTTTGATATTAAGAACGGTTTGGCGGTAAATGAGAATCTTGTATTGAAGTCGGATATTATAAATTTTGCCGGACGTGGCGAAATAGATTTGCCAAAACAAAATATTGCGTATAAATTAACACCTAAATATTCGCAGGACTTTGAAAGTAATGAAGAACAAAAGCTTAGTATTCCTATACTGATAAGCGGTCATTTGTTGAAGCCGACAATCAGACTGGAAGTAAAATCCATAGTGCAGGATCTGATAAATAACCCCGAAGGTGGAAAAAACCTTGTAAATCAGTTAAAAAGGGATTTTAAGGATATGAAGAGCAATCTAGGTAGTGAAGACGGCATAAAATCATTGAAGGATATTTTTCAATAAAAAAGGAGTGTTCGATAAATATATATTTATTGAAAGTTTCCATAAAAAGGTGAATATGTTATGTGGATAATTAAAGTGGTTTTTTTCGTACTGATTACGGGTGTTACCACCATATTCGCACTTGCTAACCGTGAAGATGTCACGGTTTCTATGTACCCTCTATCATATGTCGTTGAAGCTCCGTTATACATAGTAATAATAGGTAGTTTTACTATGGGGGTTATAGTCTACGGTATAGGCTCCTCTTTCACCAAAGTCGGTTATGAAAAAATGAACTTGATGAATAAACGTAAGATACAAGCCCTAGAGAATGAAATAGAAGCATTGAAGGCGGAAAAGAAAATTAAAACATCGTTATGACGGTTAAAGTAAAGATATGCGGTCTGAAGACCAAAGATGAGGTCAGGGCGGCAGAAAGTTATGGTGCAGAGTATATCGGTCTTGTTTTCTTTCATAAGTCTCCAAGGAACATAACACCTAAACAGGCATTCAGGATAACCAAGGGTTTAAAACAGGGCGTAAAAAAAGTTGCGGTTGTTGTTGACCCCACGGATATGGAACTTGAGAGCATTATAAAAGATTTTAAACCTGATTATGTGCAATGTCACGGTAGCGAAAGCCGTAGCAGGATAAAGGATATTAAAAAAAGGTATAAGATAGGTGTTATAAAAGCATTCGCTGTTCGTTGCAGCGATGATGTAGTAAAATCCATGGATTATACCGACGTGGTCGATATGGTATTGTTTGATGCTAAAGTACCTAATTCGCCACTTCCGGGAGGTAACGGTCTTTCTTTTGACTGGACATTGTTAAAAGGGCGGGAGTTTAATGTTCCGTGGATTTTATCAGGCGGACTGAACGTGCAGAATGTGAAAAATGCCATTAAGATAAGCGGTGCAAAGATAGTTGATGTCTCTTCAAGTATTGAAAGTGAACCGGGTGTAAAAGATATCGGGTTGATAAAAGAGTTCATCAAGAACGCAAAGGCGGCACAAAATAAATTTTAAAGTATTTGATATGAATAAAAATAAATATTCACAGCCTGACGAAAAAGGACATTTCGGTATATATGGCGGTAGATATGTTTCGGAAACATTAATGCCGCTGATTCTGGAAGTGGAACAATCATATAAAAAATATAAAGATGACAAGGAGTTCAATAAGGAGCTTGAATATTACCTGAAGCATTATGTGGGCAGACCAAGTCCGTTATATTTTGCAAAAAGCCTGACCGAGCATCTGGGCGGAGCTAAGGTTTATTTTAAAAGAGATGAGCTTAACCATACGGGTGCGCATAAAATAAACCATTGTATGGGGCAGATATTGCTTGCCCGAAAAATGGGTAAGAAACGAATAATTGCTGAAACGGGAGCGGGGCAGCATGGTGTGGCAACGGCTACCGTATGTGCTTTGTTCGATATGAAATGCGTCGTTTATATGGGTGCAAAAGATATGGAAAGGCAAAAGCCGAATCTTTTCCGTATGAAACTTCTGGGAGCAGAGGTAGTGCCGGTGGACGCAGGCACGGGCACTCTAAAAGACGCAATGAATGAGGCTTTGCGAGATTGGGTATCGAATGTTGATGATACATATTACCTTATAGGCACAGCGGCAGGCCCGCACCCATTCCCGATGATGGTCAGGGATTTTCAGTCTGTAATAGGCAGGGAGGCTAAAGAGCAGTTGCTAGAGGCGGAGGGGAGGTTGCCCGATACTCTGGTTGCATGTATAGGCGGCGGTTCAAACGCACTTGGCTTGTTTACCGATTTTATAAATGATGAAATGGTCGAACTGGTTGCCGTTGAGGCATCGGGCAGGGGACTGGATACCCAAGACAACGCAGCATCAATTAGTAACGGGCGTTTTGGGGTTCTGCACGGAAACGCAACATATTATTTGCAAGATGATGACGGTCAGATTAAAAACGCTCATTCCATATCGGCAGGTCTTGACTATCCGGGGATAGGCCCGGAACATGCTTATTTAAATGATATAAAACGGGTCAAGTATGAGTCTGCAACGGATATCGAAGCTTTGGAAGCTTTTCAGCTTTGTGCTAAAACAGAAGGGATATTGCCTGCTTTAGAGCCTGCACACGCACTGGCACATGTTATAAAAATAGCCCCCAAATTGCCCAAAGAGCATATTATCATTATGAATTTATGCGGGCGAGGTGATAAGGACGTGTTTACTATTGCGGAAGCTTTAGGAGTTAAGATTTAATTTGCGTATATTTGTCATTCCACGAATTTGTTTAGTAAACAAATTATAGTGGAATCCATATTCTAAAAAGTTAGGAAACTCTTTACACGAGGTGCAAATTAAATTCAGTATGACAAAATGAAAAAATCTATATTTTTAGGAAAATATATGAGATTAGAAAATAAATTCAACGAGTTAAAACAGCAGGGTAGGGCAGGGCTTATAACATATATTATGGCATATGATAAAAGCCTTGAAGAATCGCAAAAAATTCTGAACGGACTGCCGGAAGCAGGAGCAGATATAATTGAACTGGGTATGCCTTTTTCCGACCCTATGGCAGACGGTCCTGTTATTCAGGCGGCAGGAATAAGGGCGTTAAAAGCGGGAGCTAAAGTTTCAGGTATTTTGAAAATGGTGGAACGGTTCAGGAAAAATAACGATAGCACTCCGATAGTGCTAATGGGTTATTATAATCCTGTGCGGAATTACGGTGTAGAAAAATTTTGTGTAGATGCGAACAAGGCAGGAGTCGATGCCGTTTTGATAGTTGATCTTCCGGTCGAAGAAGATGATGAATTATTCGAGATTACAAAGAAATATAATATCGCAAATATAAAACTGGCTACCCCTACTACCGATAATGAGCGTATGAAACTGATAGCAAAGAAAGCAAGTGGATTTTTATATTATGTTGCCGTTGCCGGAGTTACGGGTGTTAAATCGGCTAGTTACGAGTCTATAGGGCAGGCGGTGGAAAGAATAAAACAAAATTGTGATTTGCCTATAGCCGTAGGATTCGGTATAAAAACCGCAAGTGATGTAAAATCAGTGGGGAAATATGCCGACGCTGTTGTTGTCGGCTCCTCAATAGTTAACAAGATAAAGGATAGTTCGGCAGAAGAAGTATTGAATTTTGTCAGTGAGCTTGCAATTGGAAATAGATAAAATATTATTTACTAAGTTCTAATCTTTTATTATTATGTAATGAAATGATATAAATAAGGAGAAGATGTGGAAAATAAACAATCTATGGCATATTGGGATAAGCTTGTAGCTCCATATAAGAATCCCACAATACATGAAAGTTTGTTACAGTTATTTTCAACTCTAGGATTTTTTGCCGCCATATGCTATCTAATGTACCTGACGGTGGATTATTATTACCCGATTACGTTATTACTTTCATTATTTGCCGGTCTGTTCGTGGTAAAGATATTCATTATCCAGCATGATTGCGGTCACGGCTCATTCTTTAAGAAGAAAAAATATAATGATATGCTCGGTCCTCTTCTTAGCGTGTTTACAATGACCCCTTACGCACAATGGGCTAAAGAACATAACAGGCATCATGCCACATCGGGGAATTTGAACCATAGGGGTGTCGGTGACGTTACTACATGGACTGTTGAAGAATATCAAAATGCCGGTTCTTTGCAAAAACTGCAATACAGGATATTAAGAAATCCTTTCTTTCTGTTTACGGCAGGAGCTACGCTACATTTTCTTGTTAAGCAGCGTTTGCCCTTTTATAAGGCAAAGCGTTTGTCATCATGGGTTAGTGTGATGTTCACGAATGTTTATATGTTAGTCGTAGGTGCTGCCTTCTGCTATTGGCTGGGAGCAGGTACTTTTTTTAAGATATATCTACCTATAGCTTTCGTTGCTGCGGTCGCAGGGACGTGGATATTTTACATACAGCATCAATATGAAAACACGTACTGGGAAGGCGATAAGACATGGAATTATTGCGATGCGGCACTGAACGGCTCTTCTTTTTACGACCTTCCAAAATGGTTACACTGGATAACGGGTTATATCAGCTATCATCACATACATCATTTATCGGCAAAAATTCCTAATTACCGTCTGGAAAAATGCTATTACTCGGTTCCCGAGCTACAAAACCCTATAAAAATCAGTATATGGGAAAGCAGAAAAAGCTTCTGGCTATCACTATGGGACGAGGCAAATAATAAAATGGTAGGTTTCAAGGATTTAAAGGCGGCTTAAATTCAGTATGCCTATAAAGAGATAATTGCTTGAATAAAAATAGCTGAAAAATATTATTCAATAAGATATATTCTCTGTTATTGTAAAATTCGTTTTAATGACAGGAAGTCTTTAAATAATGAAACGCTTTGTAATTTTCGTAGTCTGTCTGTTGATACCGTTTGTATCTTACGCCCAAAATAAAGTTCAGGGTTTTAGAGCTTATGACCATGACCTATATAGCAGATTCGTACTTGATATGGATAAAAAGCCTGAATATAAGGCTTTTACCCTCGAAAATCCCCCACGCGCAGTAATCGATATCAATAATACCGTATGGGACGATAATTTGAGCCCACACAGCCACACCAAGCGTATAAAAGGAGTTCGTTATTCTCCTAAGACATCACCGTTGCGTATAGTGCTGGATTTGAATAATCCTGTGAATATCGTAGAGAATTTCGTCCTTGAACCTAAAGAGGGATACGGATACCGTTTGGTGCTAGACCTTAAGCCATCTAATCCTGATGATGAAGCTAAATTAAAACCCATACCGGTATCCAAAGATGGTAAAAGTTTTAACTCTCCGAAGCTCCCTGTGAAAAAACCTCGTAAGCCGTTAATAGTAATAGATGCAGGGCATGGCGGTCATGACCCCGGTACTATAGGTTATAGGAAAACATACGAAAAAGATATCACTTTGGCATACTCAAAAGAGCTTAAAAAACAATTAGAGGCAACAGGTAGATATAATGTTTATATGACCCGTACATCCGATAAATATATTCAATTGACCGACAGGGTTGAAAAAGCAAGGAAAGTAAAAGGCGATATGTTCATATCAATCCATGCTAACGCTCATGATAGCAGAAGTGTGAGCGGGTTTTCGGTCTATACTTTGTCTGAGAACGCATCGGATAAAGAGGCAGAAGCTTTAGCAAGAAAGGAAAATAAAGAAGATATAATAACAGGCATCGATCTGGTGCATGAATCTCGTGATATAACCGAACTTCTGATAGATATGACGCAAAGGGAAACCAAAAACGTTTCTTCTAGCTTTGCCGAAACTATAGTAGATAAATTGCAGCATGAGGTGAAACTGCTGACTAATCCTCATCGATTTGCAGGATTTAGGGTGTTAAAGGGTGCTGATATACCTTCGGTGTTAATTGAGCTTGGATATCTTTCAAACAGAAAAGAGGAGCGCCTATTGCAATCAGATGATTATAGAAAAAAACTGTCGGCAGGTTTTGTAAAATCAATAGATGAGCATTTTAAGAAGTATGAATTGGAGTAGGGGGATATAGTGTTTTAGAGGAACGTTTATAAATACAGATTTTGCCAACCAGAACACCACCGTTTCAGGTTCTTTTATAAACGGATTCGTACATAAAGCCGAGTAATGATGTTTTCTATGACAAAAAATATATTTTAATTGATAAATTTAAAAAAAACCGTACTATAAACGGTTTAATTTTTCTGGAAAAAGGTGTTCGATTTTGAAAAATATCTTTACAAAAATCGTAAATTTTCTAACGGCGGTTTTTACTCTGTGTTTGATAGGTGCGGTAATTGCCGCTATCGGTGTTTCGTATATATTATATAAATACGGTCGGGATCTGCCGGATTATAAAAAGCTTGCACAATATGAACCTCCTACCGTAACAAGGTTATATGCTGCCGATGGACGCATGATGGAAGAATACGCCAAAGAAAAACGTCTGTTCGTTCCTGTAAACGCTATACCTAAAAGGCTGATAAACGCTTTTATTGCTGCTGAAGACCAGAACTTCTATTCACATCCGGGCATTGATTTTTTAAGCATCTTAAGAGCTGCCGTAAAAAACGCATCGAATGTGGGGACAAATAAATCACTTGTGGGCGGGTCTACAATAACGCAGCAGGTGGTAAAGAACTTTTTGCTAACGAATGAAAAATCTCTGGACAGAAAAATCAAGGAGGCAATACTTGCGTTCAGGATAACTAAAGAATTTTCTAAAGATAAGATAATGGAATTATACCTTAATGAAATATATTTAGGCAACCGTTCCTATGGGGTAGCTGCCGCTGCACTTAATTATTTCAATAAATCCATTGACGAGTTGACCATTGAAGAGGCGGCAATGCTGGCGGCATTACCTAAAGCACCTAGCGATCTAGACCCTAGCAGATTTTACGATAAAGCGAAAACAAGGCGTGACTGGGTTATCGAACGCATGTTGGCGGAAGGTTTTATAACCGAGCTAGAGGCGGTTGACGCTATAACCGAGCCTATTAATGTAGTCTTACGTGATGAAACCGAAATGGTTAGGAATGCCGATTCTTTTTCAGAGGCGGTGCGTCAGGAACTTACAGAACTTTACGGTGAAGAAGGCGTTTATGAAAAAGGTCTTGCAGTCAGAACTACGTTACAACCGCAAATGCAAAGTTACGCTCAGGACGCTTTGCGAAAAGGTCTATTGGCATACGACAAGCGTCACGGTTATAAAGGTCCTGTAGCAAAGATAAAAATACTTGAAAATTATGCAGAAGAATTAAAACAGATAGCGAAACCTGAAAAGCTCGATGATTGGGAGCTTGCCGTAGTTCTGGGGCTTGATAAGGAAAAGGCTAAAATTGCTATTGACGAGGAAACAAAAGGTATAATACCTTTAAAGAACCTGAAGTGGGCAAAAAAATATATCAATGATAATTCAGTCGGTGGTGACATTGAAAAACCAAGCGACGCAGTTGCCGTCGGTGATGTGGTGGTTGTTCGGAAAACAGTTGAAAAGCAAAGTGATGAAACCGAATATTTTTTGGAACAAATCCCCGAAGTCAACGGTGCTATAGTAGCTATGGATCCATATACCGGTAAGGTGCTTGCCATGGTAGGCGGCTACGGTTACGGAGGCAGTCAGTTCAATCGGGCGATACAGGCTAAAAGGCAGCCGGGTTCGGCATTCAAACCGTTTGTTTATCTTGCCGCTTTAGAAAACGGGTTCGTGCCTACCTCGATTATCGTAGATGAAGAGGTTCAGCTTGAAAGGGGTGACAATCTGCCGGGGTGGAGACCGCAAAATTATTCAGGACAATATTACGGCCCTACAACATTGAGAGTAGGTGTAGAAAAATCAAGGAACGCAATGACGGTCAGGCTTTCCCAGTTGATGGGTATAGACAAGGTAGTTAATGTCGCTAAAAGATTCAACATATATGATGACCCTAACAGAGATTTATCGGTAGCACTGGGGTCGGCTGAAACTACACTGATGAGGCTAACCAACGCATATGCAATGTTGGTAAATGGCGGAAAAGTAATAAACCCTTCACTTATTGAAAGGATACAAAATAGTAACGGAAAAACTATCTTCAAAAGGGATAATAGAACATGCGAGGATTGTTTTATTAGTTTAAGCGAAGAAGAGGCAGACTCCCTTAGCCCTCCTGATGTGGAGGAGTATAGACAACAGGTTGCCGATCCTATAGCCGCATATCAGATGGTATCAATATTAGAGGGCGTGGTGCAAAGAGGTACTGGGCGTAATCTGGTATCGTTAGAAAAAATACTTGCTGGAAAAACAGGAACGACTAACGATAGTTTTGACGGGTGGTTTATGGGTTTTAGTGCTAATCTGGCAATAGGTGTGTATGTTGGATTTGATACGCCGAGAAGTCTTGGAAGGAATGAAACGGGAGCATCGGTTGCCTTGCCTATATGGAAAGAATTTGCAAGGCAGGCATTACAAAATGAGCCTGATCTACCGTTTAGAAGACCCTCCGGCGTAAAGCTTGTAAAGATAGATGCAAAAACAGGTTTGCTGCCTTCACCCGATACCCCGAAAGATCAGATTATTTTTGAAGCTTTCAGGGCAGGAACCGAGCCTGACTCCGCAACTTCAAACGCATTTGAACAAAAATTAAACGGTAACGGTTTTAATGAAGATTTCGGCAATGGTGGAATTTATTAATATTGATAACGGTTAGATATGAAGCCTGAAATACATGATTTAATTGACGATATAAAAAGTGATCTGGAGTTAATAAGGAGGTCTCTTTGACTGGGATACATCCGTAAAACGTCTTGAGGAGTTGAACACCCTTTGCGAAGCACCCGACCTTTGGAATGATAATGAAAAAGCAAGCAGCCTTTTAAAAGAAAGGACTTTCCTTGAAAACTCATTGAACGGCTATAATGAATCAAAGCAGGTTCTGGAAGATTGTGTTGAGCTTATAAGTCTTGGTGAAGAAGAAAAAGACGAAGATACCGTAAACGAGTCTGAAAAAGAATTGAAAAAACTAGCCAAAAAATTAAAAAGCAAAGTTGTAGAATGTCTGTTTTCAGGTGAAGCCGATTCCAATGACTGCTTCATGGAAATACATGCAGGAGCAGGCGGAACAGAGTCTCAGGACTGGGCTGAAATGCTGCTTAGAATGTATCTTAGATGGGCTGAAAGGCATGATTTTGAAACTGAAATAATTGACGAAAATGTCGGAGAAGAAGCCGGTATAAAATCAGCTACCTTCAAAATATGCGGTCATAACAGCTATGGCTGGTCAAGAACCGAAAGCGGCGTACATCGTCTTGTACGGATATCACCTTTTGACAGTAATGCCAGACGACACACTTCTTTTGCTAGTGTGTGGGTATATCCCGTGGTTGACGATAATATTGAAATAGAGATTGATGAAAAGGATTTACGGGTTGATACTTTCCGTGCGTCAGGTGCAGGAGGGCAGCACGTTAACAAAACAGACAGCGCTATCCGTATAACCCATATCCCCACCAACATCGTTGTGCAGTGCCAAAATAGCCGTTCACAACACAGAAATAGGGCGGAGGCATATAGTATGCTGCGTTCACGCCTTTATGAATTGGAGCTGCAGAAAAAACAACAGGCACAGGACGCAGTTAATGAAAGCAAGACCGAGATAGGTTGGGGGCATCAGATACGCTCATATGTCCTTCACCCTTACCAGATGATAAAAGACCTACGTACAGGTTATGAAACAAGTAATACGACGGCAGTTTTAGATGGCGATTTGGACGAGTTCATCAATGCTAGCCTGACTGAGCAGCTATAGTATAACACTATAGTAAATTAACTTTTCAACAATGCTGTCATCCCCCGAATTTTCGTAGAAAATTATAGGGGGATCTCAGTTTAATTTGTAGAGATCCCCGAACAAGTCGGGGATGACAATCCTAACTCTTGAAAAGTTAAAATACTATATATTTGATGCAGAGCGTTGTTTGTGCTATAATATTTGTAAAAATATCGGAGGAAAACTTGCCGGATAAACAAAATGATGAAGACCGTAAATTAGTAGAAGCAATAGATAATGTTTTTTACGATCTTGTAAAAGATGACGGTCATTCAAAAGAGCTTACTAAAAAAGAAGAGATACGTGAAGAAAAAGAACAAAAACGTAAGCGTGAGGCAATGCTTGCTCATGCAACGGTAGATGAAGGATTAAATAAGGATTCGTTAAAAAAACAGAAATTCGAAAGAAAAGAGTTAAGCAAACAAGAAGGTGCTGACCTTGAACATACAAAAGAACAGGAGCGTGAACCAGAATTGCACCTTGAAGAACGTGACCGTAATGACCATAATTATAAACAGCAACTAAAAAGTCCGTTAAAAGTTCAGGGTATAGACGCTGAGACAAAAGATATGATGAATGCAAAAATAAAACCTCATACCAATACATCTGTAGGTATTGAAGATGCCGGTTCTCCGAGCGAAATACGTACTCCCTCTGCTACTCCTTCTGCAAGGTCGAATATTGAAAAGGGAAGTTTTGATAGGTTTAGATAAGAGAGTTATTATCCATCGGATACTATGGTCAAGTCATAGTATTACGGGTATTAATAGGTGGAAGTTAATTAAAAGGACTATAAGTGTTTCGGATGAAAAAAGGCCTCCCATTTCTTAGGAGGCCTTTTGGCATTTTTTAAAAGTGTTAGTGCGAATTAGAATCCCATTCCGCCCATGCCACCCATTCCGCCCATGCCACCCATTGCAGGAGCAGCAGCGTCATCATCTTTGTCTTCTTCAGCTACGATAGTTTCAGTAGTTATCAATAGTCCTGAAATTGAAGCAGCGTCCTGAAGTGCAGAACGTACAACTTTTGCAGGGTCGATAATACCGGCTTTGAAAGCGTCAACATACTCAAGGTTTTGAGCGTCGAATATAATCTTCTCGTCTTTGCCTTCAAGAAGTTTACCGGCAACAACAGCACCATCTATACCTGCGTTAGCGGCAATCTGACGGACAGGAGCTTGTAGTGCACGTTTTACGATATTGATACCTGCCTGTTGGTCTTCGTTAACAGCTTTTAAGTTGTCAAGGACTCTTGTAGCATATAGTAAAGTAGCTCCACCACCTGCTACTACACCTTCTTCAACCGCAGCACGGGTTGCATTAAGTGCATCGTCAACACGGTCTTTTCTTTCTTTAACTTCCATTTCAGTAGCACCGCCTACTTTAAGTACGGCAACACCACCTGAAAGTTTAGCAAGACGCTCCTGAAGCTTCTCTTTGTCATAGTCAGAAGAAGTATCTTCTATTTGAGCTTTTATTGTTTTGCAACGAGTTTCAATATCTTTTTGTGAACCTTCACCATCAATTATAGTTGTATCATCTTTAGAGATAACAACTTTTTTAGCACTTCCTAACTGGTCAAGAGTAACGTTCTCTAATTTCTGACCTAAGTCTTCAGATATAACCTGACCTTCGGTAAGGATAGCGATATCTTCAAGCATAGCTTTACGACGGTCACCGAATCCCGGAGCTTTAACAGCAGCGATTTTTAAACCGCCACGAAGTTTGTTAACAACTAAAGTAGCTAGAGCTTCGCCTTCAACATCTTCGGCAATAATAAGAAGCGGACGACCTGATTGAACAACAGCCTCAAGTAGAGGTAGCATAGCCTGTAAGCCGTTTAGTTTTTTCTCGAAAAGAAGAATGAACGGGTTATCAAGTTCAACAGTCATTTTTTCAGCGTTAGTAACAAAGTATGGTGATAAGTAACCACGGTCAAATTGCATACCTTCAACAGTTTCAACTTCAAATTCCAGTCCTTTGCCTTCTTCAACGGTGATAACACCTTCAGCACCGACTTTTTCCATTGCTTCGGCAAGTTTCTCACCGATTTCCTTGTCACCGTTAGCAGAAATTGTAGCTACCTGAGCTATCTCGGCTTTGCCTGAAACTTTTTTAGCTTTTTTCTCAATTTCAGCCACAACCGCACAAACAGCCTGATCAATACCACGCTTTAAATCCATAGGGTTTAAACCTGCGGCTACTGACTTGATTCCTTCTCTTGCAATTGCTTGTGCAAGAACGGTAGCGGTAGTAGTACCGTCACCTGCGATGTCGTTAGTTTTGCTTGCAACTTGCTTAATAAGCTCCGCACCCATATTTTTGATAGTGTCCTTAAACTGTATCTGTTTAGCAACGGATACACCGTCCTTAGTGATTTTAGGCCCACCGAAAGATTGTCCTAAAATTACGTTACGACCTTTTGGTCCTAATGTTACTTTAACTGCGTCGGCAGCTGCGTTAATACCGGCTAGAAGCCCGTTACGAGCAGCCTCGGCGAAAATTACTTGTTTAGCCATTTGTATGTTTCCTTATTTTATGGTTATTTTTAATTATGCTGCTTCTTCAACAGCCATGATGTCGGATTCTTTCATTATCAACAATTCTTCACCGTTGATTTTAATTTCAGTTCCGCCCCATTTTTGGAAAAGTACTACGTCACCTTTTTTAACGTCAAGAGGCACAACTTTACCTGACTCGTCACGAGCTCCACTGCCAACTGCAACAATCTCTCCACGAGTCGGTTTTTCTTTAGCTGAATCAGGAATGATAATTCCTCCTGCCGTTTTTTCTTCTTCTTCGATGCGTTTCACTAAAACGCGGTCGTGCAAAGGTCTGATAGACATGTTATTAACTCCATTTATATATAAAATTTTTACAAGGGACTTTAGCCCTTACCACTCATTTGGTGACGTATTATTTTTTTTCAAGGGCGGAAGCAAAAAAAATGATAAATTTTTCAAAATATGTTTTATAGCTTATCCGAATAACTTCCCTATTCTTTATTTTTTGTCAACGAATTGGTGAACTTTTACAGGGGGCGACACATGCAGGTATAAAAACACTTGCGAGTTTCCACCCCTCACAAAAACACTTTGTGTTTTTAACTCTCCCTCAAGGGGAGAGTAGTTTTTTAACTTTTGCAGAGGGTTCTATAATGGTTGAGCTAGTTATTTAAACTATCCAATGAATTAGCCAAATCACAGAACTGTTTTACCGATAGTTCTTCAGGGCGTTTGTTCTCGTCTATAGATGCGGATTTTAAAATCTCTATAGGGTTTTTAGTAAGTTGCTTTAAACTGACTCGTAAAGTTTTCCTTCTCTGACCGAACGTTGCTTTGCACAGATTTTCTAATGTTTGCATATTAACCTTTGCGACCGGCTCTTTTCTGGGGGTCAGTGTAATAACCGTAGATGTAACTTTAGGAGGAGGATAAAAAGCACAAGGCGGTATGTCAAACTCATACTCTATATCACAAAGTAATTGTGCTTTTATTGAAAGCCTGCCGTAATCCTTAGTTTTTGGTTTTGCCATGATACGCATGGCAACCTCTTTTTGGAACATTAAAGTAAGGCTTTCAAATTTATCAATATTTTCAAGCCACATAAATAGTAATTCAGTGGATATATTATAAGGCAGGTTGGCAATTATCTTTACTTTACCGTCATTTTTTATATAGATATCGGTTTTTAGGGCATCGGCATTTACTATAGAAAGGCGTTCCCCCGATTCCGGTACAAGATAGTCATTTAGGGCGGTGATGCAGCGTTCATCTTTTTCAACGGCTATAACTCTATCCGCTCCGGCAGCTAAAATGGAACGGGTAAGCAGCCCCGGACCCGGACCTACCTCAATAACGCTCTTTCCTTCCAATGAACCCGAACTGCGAGCTATTTTGTCGGTCAGATTGCCGTCAAATAAAAAGTTCTGACCTAATTTTTTATCAGCGTTTATATTGTATTTACTCAATATATCTTTTATAGGAGGCAGGTCTTGCAAGTCGTTATACCCTAATCTCAATAAATGCTTTTTCACGAAGTTTCTGTAAATAACGCTGTGCTTGCAGGTCAAGCTTGCGGCGGAATATAATTTCCCTTAGCTTATCCTTAAGCACAAGGGAAGACTCCGGTTTTTCTTTATCACATACACCGAATATATGTACACCTTCGGGAGCAGGTACGGGAGGGCTAAGGCTTCCTACCGGAGTATTGATTATCGCAGGCTTAACTTCATGGTTCATATCGTCAATGTTAATAGCTATGGTATCGGTTGCTATATTTGAGCCGACATTTTTTGCAAATACGGCAAAGTCAGCACATGATTTATACTTCTTTGCGTTCTTAATTATTTTCTCCTGAATCTTTGAGATGTCGTTTTTTGAAGTTTCCGGTTTTATCTCAATAAAAGCATGCTTTAATTTAAAGTTTTTTACCGTTGTAGGGTCGTCCACCAATGCTCTGCGTTCGTTCAGTTTCATTATGTAATACTGTCCGTTAACAAAAAACGGGCGTGATATCTCCCCCACCTGAAGGTTGCGAACCTTTGAAATTATTTCTTTAGTTGCATGTTCCTCCCTTATCCAGCCTAATGAACCGCCGGACGAAGCGGTTGAGCTATGAGAAAATTCTTTTGCTATAGATTCAAATTTAGCACCGTTCTTTATTTCTTCATGCAGTTTTTCAGCAAGTAACCTTACCCGTTTTTCATCAGAAGGGGAATCGACAGGTATTACTATCTCAGACAGGTCTAACTCCGATATTCCCGATAAGTTTGAAATATGCTCCATTTTTTCTTCTATTTCTACGTCCGTTATCACTATCTGAGGCCGTACCTGCTGTGACAGTAGTTTGGTCCAGATAATTTGTGAACTTATTTGCTTTTTCATAGCGTCAATCGGAATGTTGTTCTTTTTCAGGAAGTTCTCGAACTCCCCCGGTTTAAGATTGTTCTGGGTTTCAAGGTTAGCTATCGCACTATCCATGTCCGATTCGGTTACCTCAATTCGATATTGCCTAGCTTCCTGCATATATAAAGCCTCGTCAATAAGTGTCTTTATTATCTGAGGCTTCAGTTTTTGCTTTGTCTCATTATTGTTCGGTAACCCTGATGATACTATAGAAAGTTCAAGCCTCTCACTCAGATCAACGGTAGATATTGCGGTATCGCCGACAATAGCGACTATTTCAAAGTTCTTGGCAATCGCACTATTGCCTAACAAAATTGATATTGTAAATAAAATAGATAATATATATTTCATAATTTTATTGCTGCTTTTACTAACCCTATTAGTACGAAAATTCGTATGAATAATAACGAAAAAATAATTATATTCTAGTATCCTAAATTTTTCAAAGATATTTGCAAGGAAAGAGTTGTGTTAGGTCTGATGTCACGGTCACGTGTGAATTCCTTGAACCATGCAAAGTTTACGTTAAAACAGTCTCCCTTATATAAAAGGTTTGCCTTGGTATATACCCATTCACCGTCTTCTAGGTCACGGTGACCTCCGCCCGAAACATTCCACTCATTATTCAAATCAAGCGAAGCACCGGCAATAATTAACTCACGATTTTCATTTCCCAGATTTGTAGTAGTGGTATCAAAGTTTTCATCAACAGAAAGATAATCAAGATTGAAGGTTACGGGAGCAACCGTGACATCGGCAGTTATTTCGTTTCTGTTTAATGCAAATGTTTCATCATCTACCCTGAAGCGGTAAGCAAGGTTAAACTTATCGTCCTTATGGTAGCCGATACGACCTACATAATCGGAGAAATGCTCATCTAAACCGGTTCTGGCACTGAAGTTGTTATTCTCTTTGAAATGGTAGTTCTGACCTAAAAGAAAGCTAAGATCGCCATAATCTTTATCAGATACCCTTCCTCTTAGACCGTAATTAACCCTAGGGCCGCTCTCGATTCTGTCATAACCTGTAAAGTGGTTTGAGTCAAAAAGGTTTTCGTCCGAAAATTCAATGTCCTGTGCGTCTTCATTGGGTATCTTATCAGGGTTGCCTCCATACGGGCTTACGATGAAATTAGCGGTAGGTTCAAGGAACACCTGCCTGTCATATATTTTATTAACTACAGGCAATTTCCAGCCTAACTTTGCCTCAGGGATAAATCTGGCAACTGAACCGTCAAGCTCCTCGCTGTTAGGGTCGGATGGGTTTTCTATTACCTCGTCAACAAAATAGCCGTCTCCTCGCAGGGAAGTTTTCAGTTCGAATACATGACCGGACTTAGTAATATGAGGTATGTTCCAGCCGCCTTTTACAGAAAGCCTGTTTGAACTTACGCCGTCATCACGCGTCAACACCATAAGGTTGGCATCTGCTATAAAACGTGAACCGTGAAAACCGGGCATAGTCTCATAATGTGCCGTCACACTAGGAAGTATCAACGGTGTAGCACCGGGGTCATCACTTTCCCTTAACCCTTGGAACGTTATTGATTCCGTGTGAATATAATTCCTTTTATCAATTGCCGTTGCAAAAACCCTTGATGTTAAGGTATCCTCTTCGCCAAAATCATATTTTTCCAGATATGTGTCGTCCGTAGAACGCTTACCGATGAATCCCCAACTCCATATGTCGGTTATTCTGAAGTCACCGCTTCCTTCTATATGCCCGCGAATTTCATTACCGCTTATCTCGTTGCCGTTAACATCAACCCTATTAGGATTGGTTATACTACCCTTTATATTCATAGAACCGCTTTGAAAAAGGTGGCGGTAATCCCCGGCAAGTATCGGACCTTCCTTGCTAGTGATTATAGGTGTTAAAGTAAGATCTTTATTAGGGGATATATTATAGTAATAAGGTGCTTTTACCGTTGTTCCGAATATTTTATCGGTTGAATATTTCGGAATTAAAAAACCGCTTTTCCTTTTGGCATCGGGTGTAGGGTGTGAAATATAAGGAGTATAGAGAGCCGGAACTCCTTTAATCTCGAAGAACGCATGGTTATATTTTACACGCTGTTTTTCATCGTCAATGGTAGCTTTCTTTGCCCTAACTTGCCACAGAGGCGGTTTTTCAGGGTTTTCCTCGCACATCTTACACGGAGTGTAGTGTATATCCTCAAGTACGATAAGTTTTTCATTTACCCTTTGTGCATTTGCTCCCCACATGCGTGAGTCGTCAATGAACTTAATTTTAAAATTATGTATAATACCCTTTTTCAGGTCGTCTTTGAGTTCCATATGATCGGCGAACATAACATTGCCGCTCGGCTCCATAATACTTATATTACCGATAGCTTTCACTACATTGGTGTTTTGGTCGTATGTTACCTTATCGGCAAAAAGCACTATACCGCCTTGTGTAACTTCAACCTTGCCCTCAGCCGTAACTATTTTGGACTCTTTATCGTAGTCCATTGAGTCGGCTTCAATTTCGGCAGGCTTTTTAGAGTTTTCCTTTATGTTGTCCGCAATATAATCCTGTGCATTTGACTTTGAATGCAAACCGGTAAATAAAATTATAAATGCTAAGGCTTGAACAAAATAATTCATATTGCAGATTTAAAATGAAATACAGATACAATTAAGAGTGAAGGCAACATATAGCAGCTATTTTACCTCATGTCATCAAAAGAAATGGTTTTTTCCACATGTGTACTAAGGATATTAAAAAGGGTGTCGTCCGAGAGATATATTACTACCTAACCTCAACTCGTTTAATCCTCAATCAAAAAAGCTTTAATTTTAGGTTCGTCAATTTTATACGCATATGCGACAAGACATGCTAAAATATTGACGAAAGCGTTTATAGGCTACTTGTTAGTTATAGTTCGATAGTCACTAAAACTCGCCGTTAATTATTCTTTTGAAATCAGGTATCTTTGTCTTCTTGCCCTGATAGGTACTTTGGTTTACCGCCTCAAAAAGGGCGTTCAGGGTTTCGTCAATTCTTTCTTTTGCTATCTCGTCGGGGCTTTTATCGGCTAAAGCTTTGTTCATTTGGGCAAATATCCTGTTCAAAGTTTCATTTATCTCTTCTTTATCAGCCGTTTTTGCCTGTTCGTCTTCTTTACTGAGTACAACCATTTTTAAACTCCATAAAACTTATACTATTCAAGCGGATAAAAATAAGCCCCCGTTATTTAGAGGGCTTGTTTTTTATAGGTAGGACTAGAATTCTTCCCAGTCATCATCATATTTTCCGGATATAGGTGTAACTTTTTCCGGCTTTGCCGGAGGGGATTTGGCAGCCTGAGCTTTTGGTTTTGACTGGGACATAGCCGAAGGCTTGCTTGCAACTTTCGCCGAAGACCTGCCCATAGATGCTACCTTAGCAGTAGCGTGCATTTGTCCTTCATCAGCTTCTTCAATCCTAAAGAACGATATCAACTCTTCAAGACCGTAAGCTTGATCCACAAGGGATTGTGCCGCTGCCGTATTTTCTTCTACCAATGCAGCATTTTGCTGTGTCATCTCGTCCATTTGAGCAACTGCGGAGTTTATCTCCTCAATACCTGTTGCCTGCTGGGAGCTTGCCGAGGCTATCTCTGAAATTATAGCAGCAACTTCTGCAACCGAACCGACTATTTCTTTTAATGTTTCTCCCGCCTGATTTACCAGTTCGGAACCGCTCTTAACCTGATCGGAGCTTTCATTTATCAGCGTTTTGATATCTTTTGAAGCCGCCGCAGAACGCCCGGCTAATGAACGCACCTCGGAGGCTACGACCGCAAAGCCCTTGCCTGCATCTCCGGCTCTTGCCGCCTCAACCGCCGCATTTAGTGCAAGAAGATTGGTCTGGAAAGCTATGTCATCTATAACATTGATGATATCGGATATTTTTTGTGATGATTCCGTAATACCGCCCATAGCAGTTACAACCTCGCTTACAACATTTCCGCCTTTAGTAGCGACATTCTTGGCACTTTCGGCAAGGCTATTGGCATTATTGGAATTTTCGGTGTTCTGCCTTACCGCACCTGTTATCTGCTCCATAGAGGCTGCCGTTTCTTCTAAAGTAGATGCCTGCTGTTCGGTACGCTCGGATAAGTCCTTACTGCCTGAGGATATCTCACTAGATGCGGAGTTGACCGAACTTGCGGATTCCTTGATTCTACCTACTATCGAGCGTAACTGGTTTATAGTGCCGTTAACAGATTCCTTTATCTCATTAAACATTCCTTCATATTCACCGTTAATCTGCTCGGTAAGGTCACCTTTGGAAAGCGATTTAAGTACGCCCACCGTTTCCGTCAAGCCTCTGTGCGATACCTCGCCGATCTCATTAATGCCTTTAGAAAGATTCAGCATAAATCCTTCCTTGCCTTCTAAAGATAATCTTTGTGTAAAATCACCTTTGGTAGTAGCGTCTACAACCTGCTTGACTTCTTCTTCGACAGCCAGTTCTAAAGTTATATCATTCCATTCGACAACTGTTCCAAGACGCTCACCTTTTTTGCCGAAAACAGGGTTAGCTATCAAAGAGAATGTACGTCCGCCAACTTTAATAGATGTTCTGTAAGTTGAGCTTAACTTTTCAAGCATAGATTTTTGATGCTCGGGATTTGCGTGGAAGATATCGATATTAGAGCCGACCACCGTATCAACATCGAATTTAGGCAAATCTTTTCTGATATCCGATTCCGCCTTTCTCAGCATTCCGCCTACGGCATCGTTCATGTATATGATATTGTTTTTCTCGTCAGCAAGCATTACGTTGGAAGTTACACTATCCAGTGATGTCTGAATGCGTGCGGAACGCATTTGTTCATCACGCAAGTGAGTTACGTCTACGGCAAACTTAACAACTTTGAATACTTTGCCGTTATTATCTAAAACAGGGTTGTAAGTTGCTTGAATCCATATTTCCTTGCTGCCTTTGCCATAACGGACATACTGGTCGGCAGCAAATTCACCCTTGCCTAATTTTTCCCAGAATTCTTTGTATTCGGAGGATTTAACATATTCCGGATCAACGAAAATACTATGGTGTTTACCTTTTATTTCATCTAAGCCGTAGCCCATAGCACCACAGAAATTCTCATTGGCATGTAGTATGTAGCCTTTAGGGTCAAATTCAATACATGCCTGAGAGCGGTTAAGTGCGTCAATCTGCCCCTGACTGTTTACAAGCCTCTCGTCTAAAGCCCTTTGCTTGGTAACGTCTTTCCATTCTACAACAGTTCCTGCTCGCTTACCGTTTAAAATAACAGGATTGGCTATCAGGTCAAATATACGACCGCCGACATTAATCGAAGTATTATAGGTACTTTTCAGGCTATCAAGCATGCCACGTTGGTGAGCAGGATTCTTATGGAATGAATCTATATTCACGCCTATAATTTTTTTGATATCAAAGGACGGCAGGTCTTTTTTGATATCAGACTCAGCTTCGGTCATCATTTTCATAAGTTCGGGATTCAGGTATATGATGTTGTAATTTTCATCAGCTATCATAACCTGCGAAGAAACGCTTTCTAATGTTTGTTCCTTCCTTTGTTGCTCCATTAATGTCGCATCAATAGAATCTTTAGTTATTTTGGCAACCGCTATTGCTAGAATAAGCCCCACAAGAACCAATATATTCTCCATGCCCCATTCGGACTGTGGGTTGAGCATTGACGCGAAGGTGTTAAATTCCGAAAAGACAAACATTCCTATAATAAAACAGAATGCAATTAAGACTCTTTGGCTAACTGAAAGTTTTTTTAGATTAGACATTGTATTTTCCTCTTTTTACATAAAAGTTAATTTTGTTGTTAATTGTCCGAGGTGGTTTGCTCCTGAGGAACATCAGCCTTACTCGCAATTTTTTCAGCTTCACAAAGCATGTTAGAGTCAAATAAATTTTCAATATTCAGTATGACAACCATCTTATCGTCAGACTGAATCAATCCGTCGACATAATTTTCATCAATATTGGTATCCATTTTAGGAGCGGATTTTATCTGTTCTACAGAAACCGTCAGAATGTCGGAAACCGCATCAACCAGCACCCCTATCAAACGCTGATTAACGGCTATTATTATAACTACATTTTTTTCATTAGGCTCCGTCGTCCCCATTTCAAACCTATGGCGGAGGTCAAAAATAGGAATAACCACACCACGTAAATTTATAACACCTTTCATAAATGGAGGGGAATTAGGAAGTACAGTAGGCTTGCTCCAACCTTTGATCTCACGAATAGTCATTAAAGATACGCCGTATTCTTCCTTTTCGACCTTAAATGTTAGAAATTGTTTTGAATCGGCATTTTCCTGACCTGCATCCAATCCATCGTTATTTGATTGTTTTTCACTTTTCATTATAAATATTCCTATACATTAAGAATTCCACAAATGACATAAAGAATAATTTCTTACGGTAATTTAAATTATCGCCTATAATGCTCAACTTATAATTTAAATACAAGTATAATTTTATATCATTGGTAAAAATTTTGATATTAATTAAAAAGATATAAATATCGGTAAAAAAATTAGGATTTTTTATTCGATAGTAAAACTAATATGGCTTAAAACTAAAAAAACGAAGTAAATGCTTGCTTTTTAGTATTTTAGGCGATATCAAAAATGTTAGGCGTTTTTTTGCCTAGTAAATTCAACAATAATAAAGGATTTTTTAAAAATGAATAAAGAGCAATTAACAGCTGCAATAGCTAATAAAACTGGTAGCACTAAAAAAGAAGCACAGGATTTTTTAGATGCTTATATAGAAGTACTTACTGATGCACTTGCCGATAACGATAACGGCATTCAACTTGCAGGTTTCGGCAGCCTTACCGTAAAAGACCGTAAAGCTACCACAGGAAGAAACCCTAGAACAGGCGAAGTTATCCAGATTCCGGCTAAGAAAGTTGTTAAATTTTCTCCTGCTAAAAAACTTAAAGATGCCGTTAACGGTTAATTTAAGCTTTTAAGGTGAATATGAAAAAGACCCTGAATTTAAGGGTCTTTTTTTGTATTTTTCAATGGTTGAGAAGCCGTAGTCAAAAAACTACTCTCCCCTTGAGGGAGAGTTAAAAACACGAAAGTGTTTTTGTGAGGGGTAGAAACTAGCAAGTATTTGTTATACCTGCATGTGTCGCCACCTCCTTAAAACTAACCCTCCACCGTACACGGGAGAGTTGGTAAAAAGAACTCAAATTTGAACTTTGCTCCCTCTCCCTTAGGGAGAGGGTTGGGGTGAGGGAGCTTTAAAATAAGCACTTTAATTGCAAGTCCTTGTTTTTATTAAAAGTCCTCTCCCTCATCCTAACCTTCTCCCAAAGGGAGAAGGGACTAAATTTTATAATGCCTTACCACTTTTGCAGAGGCTTCTATAATAATTCAAGTCTTTTTATTATTTAGATTCTGAGAATATATACTTTTGCAAAAATCGCACTGAAGTCTTTAATTATCAATATTCGCTTCGGGCTTGTAGTCAAGAATGCTTATGTTGCTATCGTGGTCGCAATTATACATCATTCTCATTTTTTGCTTTATATCATCTGATGCGATTCCTTCACCCTGTTCTAAAACAATGCCGTAATCCTCGGCATCGAAATTACCGCATTTTATTGCCTTTTGAAATTCCGGCATCTGATCTTGCCTGACTGCTATATATAAATACGACTTCTGCCCCGATTCATCTTTGTAAACCAGATAATTTACACAATAGGTTTTATTTTTTACCAGACTGCTAGGTATATTTCTCATTTTTAATGAATTAGTTAATAGTGAAAAAAATCTTAGCCAGTATATCAGTATAAGCCACAAGTTTCAACTAAAAGGTTTGTATATAGATGTATTTTAACGTGTTATGCCGTTATCTGTTTCTTGCCAGTTATTTCTTGCGTGTAAACTTTCAACTGCACCGGTTTGTTTTTGTTCCTTTACGTCATTATTCCTGAAAGCTTTTTGAGCTGACATTACGTTGCTTAAATTTTTACCAGATATTTCTTTTACTACTACACTGGATTCTTTTAGATTAACTTCCCCAACAAAAAAATTGTTTGCAGCCATATGATTCATCTCCTGTCCCCTCCCTTGATAGAGGGCAATAATTATAATATTATACAATAAAAAAGACTCAGTGTCACTTAAAAAGCTCACCTTGGTTAATAAGTTAGTGTTTATTGTTAAAATAATGCATTACCCACTATTTTTATGATAATCAAGAATTATTGAACAAATATTACAACTTTAAATTAATTGTTGTAATAATATGTTTTTTTGATATTTTCCGTTACAAATGTTTATTAATAGATGGTCAAATGTCTGAAATTATAGCCATAGCTACAGATCATGCGGGTTTTGAGCTAAAAGAGATCTTAAAAGAAGAATTGCACAAATCAGGCTATGAAGTTCTGGACTTGGGAACTAATAGCAAAGATTCTGTTGATTATACGGATTATGGGTATAAATTGGCGGAGCAGGTTGCGGTGAATAAATGCAACTTCGGTGTGGCAATATGTGGAAGCGGCATAGGGATAAGCATAGCGGCAAACAGGAATAAAAATATAAGAGCCGCACTATGCCATAATGTGGAAATGGCAAAATTGGCAAGACAACATAACGATGCTAACGTTCTGGTGTTGGGTGCCAGATTTGTAAGTTTAAATGATGCAAAGGAATGTTTGAAAGCTTTTCTTACTACGGGGTTTGAAGGTGGCAGGCATAAAAAAAGAGTAGAAAAGCTCAGCGGTATATAATTATAAGAAAGTGTAGTTATTCGATTCTTATTATTAAACTATTATTAAAGGAATTATTTTAATGTCAAACTTAGCGGAAAAAATTATGCACAATAAAAATGAAACTTTTTTTGAAGGACATTTAAAAGACACCGATAAGGAAATATTCAATGCCATTGAAGGTGAACTTGGTCGTCAGCAAAATCAGATAGAACTGATAGCTTCGGAGAATATTACCAGCCGTTCGGTGATAGAAGCACAAGGCTCTATATTCACTAATAAATACGCAGAAGGATATCCGGGTAAGAGATATTACGGCGGATGTGAATTTGCCGATCAAGTAGAGCAAATCGCTATTGACAGGGCTTGTGAGCTTTTTGATTGTACATATGCTAACATACAGCCTAATTCAGGCTCTCAGGCTAATCAGGGAGTGTTTTTGGCTTTGCTACGGCCCGGTGATACTATTTTAGGATTGTCACTTGCTTCGGGCGGTCACCTTACTCACGGCGCAGCCCCGAATATGTCGGGTAAATGGTTTAACTCGGTTCAGTACGGTGTGCGTGAAGATAACGCCCTGATAGATTATGATGAAGTTGAAAAACTTGCCAAAGAAAACAAACCTAAGCTTATTATAGCAGGCTGTTCGGCATATCCTAGAGTTATAGACTGGGCAAGATTCCGCAAGATAGCCGATGAAGTGGGTGCGTTTTTAATGGTCGATATGGCTCACGTGGCAGGTCTGGTTGCCGCAGGTACTTATCCAAGCCCGTTACCGCACGCACATGTGGTAACTACTACGACACATAAAACATTGCGTGGTCCTCGCGGCGGTCTTATCCTTTCAAAATTCCCTGATACTGTGGTGCGTAAAACCCCTACAGGCAAGGATATTACTTTGGGTAATGCTATTAATTCGTCAATTTTCCCCGGATTGCAGGGTGGGCCTTTGGTGCATGTTATGGCGGCAAAAGCGGTAGCTTTGAAAGAATGTATGACTGAAAGTTTCAAAAAATACGGTAAAGCGGTTATAGATAATGCACGTGCTTTGGCTGAGGTTCTAGTCGAGCGTGGTACCGATATCGTAAGCGGCGGAACAGACAGCCATGTTGTGCTGGTTGATCTGCGTCCTAAAGGAGTTACCGGCAAAGAAGCGGAAGAATCGCTAGAGCGTGCCGGATTGACATGCAACAAGAATGCTATTCCTTTTGACCCTGAGTCCCCGTTTGTTACTTCCGGTGTACGTCTTGGCACTCCTGCCGGTACTACAAGAGGTTTCGGTCTTGAGGAGTTCAAGCTTATCGGTAACCTTATAGGTGATGTGCTTGACGGACTTGCTAAGAATAAAGCTAATAACAGCGAGACCGAACAAAAAGTTAAAAAACAGGTTGAAGAGCTTTGTGCTAAATTCCCTATCTATTCTGAAATAGGATAGCAAGGTTAGTGAGAAAGTATCAAAAGTTTATAGCGAGTAATAGCTTTTTTACTTTTTTACCATTTAACTTTTATACTAAATAAAGAGGTAGGTATGCGTTGTCCATTTTGCGGTAATGAAGATACTCAGGTCAAGGATTCACGCCCGTCTGAAGAAGGTGTTTCTATAAGGCGGCGTAGATATTGCACAGAGTGTGATTCACGCTTTACTACTTTTGAAAGGGTGCAGCTTAAAGAGCTTGTAGTAGTAAAAAAAGACGGAAAACGCAGACCTTTTGACAGGGATAAGCTGGTAAGTTCCATAAGGGTGGCGGTAAGGAAGCGTCCGATCACCGAAGAACAGGTGGAAATGGCAGTGAACAACATCGTCCGCAATCTGGAAAAAACGGTTGAAAGCGAAGTTGAAAGCGACCGTATAGGCGAAGCCGTTATGGAAGTTCTGGCAGAACTCGACCCCGTTTCATATATCAGGTTCGCATCAGTATATAAAGACTTTACAGGCGTTCAGGACTTTCAGGATTTTGCAGGTACGATAGGTATTATTGTGAAAGAGGAAAAATAGTTTCTGGTGTCGTTTCTTCAGCGTGACAAAGTACATATTTATCGAGCATTAAAGTAAATTCAAATTTACTATGCTATTTATTTACTATGCTATTTATAGTGTTTTTAATTTATGTCTTTATCTGATAATATAAAATTCATACAAGCAGCCAAAGAACATGGTTGCGATGAAAATGAAAAAGAAATTGAAAAAGATTATGAAAGAGGTTAAATATTCATCTAAGAAAGGTGAGGAAAAGAAATGAAAAAAAGTTTTCAAGAGCAATTTAAAAACTTAAAAGAAATTATTGCTGCAAATGTACAAAGTTTAAAAGGATTAATTCAGCAATCAGAAAATCTTTCGGAAATAATTGAAAAGCTGGACGAAACAGAGCCTAAAAGTAAAGAACTGAAAGAGCAATTAGAGCAAATAAAATCTCAATTATCAAAGTCTATTGATGAATTAGTTACGCACACAAGGCAACTTTTTGAAGCGTATGATAAGCTTATTGATGAGGCTTTTAAAAAATAAATGAACTTAAATCTAAAACCGCCTAAGAATTACAAAGATAAAGAAGAAAAGTGGGAAAGCTTATTAAACGAAGTTTCAGTTAGTCTTGCCAAATCGGATGCTAAGTTTGACAAAACAGAGCATATTAATAAATCTAGGTTAGCAATAACAAAGTTATTTCTTAAATGGTATTTCTGCTTAATTGTTTTTGGATTTATATTTAGTGCTGGTTATAATTTTATGGTAGCAAAAATAAACCTTTCGTTATTAACTTCGAATGCAACATCTTTAGATTTTATAGACGTAGGTAATACAGTTGCTTTAATTACGAGTACTCTTAGTAGTGGTGTGGGTTTTGTAATTGGCTATTATTTTAAAAATAAAGACAGCGAATAATCAATATTTAGATATGGGTACGTGTCAGCATATAAATACCTTAATTTACTTTGACAGGATACTTATAGTAATTTCAAACACTATGAATTTCATAGCTAGAGTAAGGTTTTTAATTTATGCCTTTATCAAATCATACAAAATTCATGCAAATAGCTCTTAACCTTTCTAAAAGGGGAGTAGGGTTAACCGCACCTAATCCTACCGTAGGCTGTGTGTTGGTCAGGGAGGGGCAGATAATAGCAACGGGTATTACTGCAAAAGGCGGAAGACCGCATGCAGAATATATTGCACTGCACAAGGCGGGCGATGAGGCAAAGGGAGCAACAGCCTATGTTACCTTGGAGCCATGCAGCCATTATGGCAAAACCCCTCCATGTGCCGATAGTTTAATTAAGTCGGGTGTTACAAGGGTAGTAGTGGCTACTCAGGATAGCTTTGTAAAAGTGTCAGGTGAGGGGATAAAAAAGCTAAAAGATGCAGGCATTGAGGTGGTCACGGGAGTTTGCGAAGAGGACGCAAGAAAGATAAATGAAGGGTTCTTCAGCGTCCATGAGAAGGGCAGACCGTATGTTACGCTGAAACTTGCCACCTGTGCCAACGGCAAAATTGCCGATAAGCTTGGTAACAGCAAGTGGATAACAGGCGAAGATACAAGAGCATACGCCCATTATATCAGGGCGAAGAATGACGCTATCTTAGTGGGTGTGGGAACGGTAATTTCAGATGACCCTATGCTTAATTGCCGTTTAAATGGTATGGAAGACCAAAGCCCTATACGTGTTATAACGGATAACAACCTTCGTACCACGATAGACAGCAAACTAGTCAGGACGGCTAAAGATATCCCTACATATATTATATGCTCTGCCGATGCTGAAAATAAAAATATTGAAAAGTCAGGCGTTGAGATTTTGAGATGTAAAGCCGATGTTAATGTTGAAGAAGCCGTGAGA
Organism: Pseudomonadota bacterium; assembly: GCA_027620075.1. NCBI lineage: Bacteria > Pseudomonadati > Pseudomonadota > Pseudomonadota bacterium. The sequence continues at coordinate 195,330 of JAQCEY010000003.1, forward strand.
ATTCTTGCCGCTAAAGGAATAACAAGGCTGATGGTGGAAGGTGGGAGTAAGGTTGCCGCTTCCTTCATAAAAGCAAATGTTGTTGATGAACTGATTTGGATGCAGGCAAAAAAAGAAATAGATGAAGACGGAATTGACGCTATCGAAGCTATGGACATAAAAAAAATCGCAGAAGAAAAATTTGAAAAGATATCGGAACTTCAAATGGAAAATGACAAGGTAACTTTGTATAACTCCATAAAAACCAGATAGTTAATTAAAAGTTAACACTTTTATGTTAAATTTGTGCTACGAATTTGTGTGTTTAACCAAGTAGTGCAATATATGGATTTACTTAATTCCAATAAAAGTTCTATATCAAAGGATATTGAATCTATCCGTAAGAATGCCTTTGAAGATAGCACTTCAAGGATTGAAGAGCAGAAATCCGATATCGCAGAAAAACAAAAAGACCTTCAAGAACTTCTTGCCACCGTTCGTAAAAAACACAATCAGATAAAAGAAGAACAAATAAGGATAGCTCAGGAAAAAAGGCGTGAACTCGATGAAATGATAAACACGGCCAAAGAAGAGCAGATAGCCCTACAAAATGTGCAGGAACAAGAGCTTGCGGAAAAAAGATACAAGCTTAATCTCCTAAAAGACCAAGCCGAAGAACGCCTAAAAACATTCCCTCAGGATAAGCAGGAGTTGATGCGTGAACGCCTGAACGAGCTTATGGAACTTGCATGGAAAAAGCAATATGAACTGGAGGAGCGTCAGGTAAGGCTAACCCGGAAAGAAAAAGACGACCTTAAAAATCTTGCACTGGATATTCAGGAAAAACAGAAAAAATTTGAAAGCGAACAAGTCAGAACAATGAAAGAAGACTTGAATAGGCTTTTAAATGAGGCACGCCTCAAAGAAGAAGAAATAGAAAATGAATTCAGACAATTAGCAAAAAATGAAAAAGCGGAACTAGATAGCCTCGTAGATGATGCGAAGCAAAAGAAAAAAGCATTGGAAGATAAGTATAAGCAGAAGTTACAGGATAATAAGAACTATATAAAAGAACAGTTAAGGGTAAGCGGGCTTTATATAAAGCAGGGTAATATGGAGGAAGTAAAAAAAATCCATGACGAAATGCGTAATGTTATAAAGCGTAATAGGGAGGAAATGGAAAAAGAGCATATTACCATTAAGGAGTCGGCAAAGGACGAGTTGTTTGAATTTGAAAAACATTCAAATGAAAGCCAGAGAAGTATAATGCGAAGGCAAAAGGAAGTTATTAACCACGCTAAAGAAATGATGAACAGACAGGCAGAAGAAAAACTAAAATCCATGCAGGACGAACTGGTACGCCGAACTGAAGAGAACATATATAACTTCAAACAGCAAATGCTGGCAAAGCATAAAGAAATGAAGGCGGAGCATTTTGAGATAGTAAAGCAGGTTGCAAAACACATCGAACAAAGAGAAAGCGATAGTAAGAAAAGAAGGCAAAAAGAACAGAAGGAAATTATCACTAATACCAAACGCGGTATTATGCAGATAGAAGAAAAAGCACAAATTAACCGGAATAATATGCTCAAAGAGCAAAAGGAAATGGTAGATAACGCTAAACGTGACCTAAAATATCTTGATCTTGAAACACTCGAAATTAGAAAAGAGATAGATAAAGAAAGCTATGATATTTTTAAGGAAAGCGAGAATATCACCAATGAAATGGCAATAAAGAACGCAGAAGAAAACAGAAAAAACCGTTGGGAGACCGTACAGACCGAGAGAAAGCTGGAAAAATATGAAATAGGTAAGCAATCATATGAAAACCTACTAAAGGTCGAACAGGATAAACGAATAGCAAGTATGCAGGCAAGAATGGAAATGGTAGAGATGGGCAAGCAAATTCAGGAAAGAAAAAATGCCCTGATGGCGGAACAAAAGAGCCTTACATTTTCAAACCAACAGGAAATCGTCGAATTAAAAAAAGAAGCCGAATTAAAAATGGAGATGTCACAAAGACAACATGATAAGGCTATAAAAAGAGAACAGGACGAACTAGAGCGTGTAATAAAAGACGTAGATATCAGAAGGAGTCAGATAAATAAAGAAAAAGAAGAGATAGATGAATTTGTCAGAACCGCAGAAGAGGATAAAAGAAGGATTGAACAAGGCGGTATGAACGAGCAGGAACTCGCAGAACATAAAGAATTAGTGAAACTGATAAATATGGCAAAAGAAAAACACCGTGAAATAAGTGAAGAACAGGAAGGTATAATAGAAAAAGCAAAAATAGATATGGAAAGAAAAATTGAGGAAAGCAGGAAGAAATTAGAAGAGGAAGAAAATAAAATAATTATAGAGCATCAGAAAAATCTAAGGGAACTTGAAGGAAAAACAGAAGAGCGGAAGAAGCATCTAATAAAAGAACAAAAGGAACTATTCCGTCAACATGATGATAATATGAAAGAAGTGCAGGAAAACGCAGAAAAAACCCAGAAGGAAATTAAAAACAAACATAACGATATCCTAAGGGAGGCTCAAAAGAAACTTATTGATCTTGAGACGGATAAAAATAAAAAAGAACCGGAGGAATAATCTTTACGGTTCTTTTTGTAATAAATTTAACAGTAAGTGCTATGGGTTAACTTCGATAATAGTAATAGTAGCACCATTTCCTACTTGTGTAACCCTGCTGGAATTGAAATCTCCGATCTGCTCCTTGTTTATGGTATTTCCATTACCGAATTGAAGATCTATAGATTTGTTAAAGTTGCCCTGCTGACTCAAATTGTTAGTATTGTCATCACCGTCTTGAACCTGAATAGCAACGTTGCCGTAACCCATTGAAACAACTTCGGCAATGTTAAAATTGCCGTTTTGATATTGACCGGCATAATTATTATTTCCTATCTGCACAAGTCTTGCGTTATTTCCATTACCCAATTGAACTTGTCCGAGTATGTCCGGTATGTTACCGATCTCATTAGGTGATTCTAAAAGAGATTGGTTATTATTACCGAGCTGTAAAGCCGTACTTGTGTTAAAGTTACCTTCTTGCTTAACTATGATAAAATTATTATCACCAATCTGGTCAATAGTAACCGAGTTTGAATCGGCGAAAGAAACGCTTGATGTCAAACTTAATATAGCCAATGCTTTTAAAACGTTTTTTATCATATATATAAATAAAATTTGAAAAATTAAGGCAGAGGAATAATTCCCTCTGCCTCAACGGTTATAAAGAACTGCTGCTGCTCGGGTTTTGAACAACATTGGAAATGTTATTATCACCTGTTTGTGAGCCGCTATAAGTAGAACCTACGCCGTTTTGTAGTGAATCAGAGTAGTTTGAAAAACCGTTCTGAGTCAAACTAACGGTATGCAAATCACCGCTTTGAACACTAATGGAATCATTAAAAGTTCCAAACTGGCTTACATCGTTATTGTTATCATCTCCTATAGAAAATGCGTCAATATCGTTGTTCTCACCGTCCTGCACAATAATGGCAGAGTTGTTCGAACCTAACTGTAATAAAGTGGAGTCGTTATCTAATCCGTTCTGGTTTACGCTTGCAGTGTTATCGTCACCGCCTGCCTGAGCCACGATTGAGTAGTTAACTTCACCTATCTGAGTGATGTCGGCAGAGTTTCCGTCAGTGTATTGATAAACGTCATTGTCATTGCTTAAACCGTCTTGCAAAGCATTTGCCGTGTTACCGTTACCGTTCTGTAGATTGTTAGTATTGTTAAAATCACCTGACTGATCAACGGTAGCACCGTTGTCATTACCAAGCTGGTTAACAACATAAACGTTCTCATTACCTGTTTGTGATGAATCGTTGCCGTTATTATCACCTTGCTGGTTAACAAGGCTGTCATTAAGGTTACCTGACTGATCGGTAATGTTTGAGTTGTCATTACCGGTTTGAGTAAGGGTGGTTAAGTTATTATCTGCTAATGCAGTGGTTGCCAGAAGCGTAGTAGCTCCTGCCACTGTAAGAAATGTTTTTTTAAAGTTCATTTTTTTATCCTACTTTTTTATTTAGTTAATGGTCGCCTGCTAATGCAGACGACCATGTGTATTGTAAAGACAACAACTTAAAGATTATTGATTTACAGTAGAGCTATTACCGTTACCGATTTGGCTACCGAAGAAAGTATTACCGTTACCGGTTTGAGTAACGTAAGAAACGTTATAGTTTCCGTCCTGAGTCAAAGTAGATGAGTTTGAATCACCTGTTTGAACAGCGTTTGAATAGTTGTTATCGCCACCGAACTGAGAAATAGTAATGATGTTTAAGTTACCTACAGTGTTAGCAATACTCTCGTTAAAGTTTCCGATTTGTGAAACGGTGTAAAGGTTGTCATCACCTGTTTGAGCCTCAAGGTCGGAAATGTTAGCGTTTCCTTCCTGATCAATGTCAGCGATGTTGTAATCACCTAATTGGTTAACTTCCGAATCGTTAGCATTACCGCCGAATTGGTCAACCGTTACAGTGTTGAAGTTTCCGATAGAACCTGCAAAACTTTGATTATCGTTACCGTCTTGGTTGATAGTGAAGCTGTTATTTGTGTCAAGGTAGTCAGGAGTAGGGTCTTGAGAGAAAATAGAAGACTCAACCGTGCTGTCGTTGCTAAAACCGACCTGAGTTACATCGGCAGTTACGAAACTTCCGTCAATGTGAGCGTCACTTGTGTTCTCGTCACCGGTTTGGTTGATATTAGCTGTGTTGGCATTGCCGTGCTGATATACCGAACTTGAGTTGTCATTACCTGTTTGGTTAACATTCGCAACGTTAAGTGAACCGGGAGCCGGTAGTGAACCGAATTGGTAACCCTGATCAACGTTAGAATAGTTGTCATCACCTATCTGATTAACGAAAGCATCATTAAAATCACCAACTTGGTATGCATAACTATCGTTTCCGTTACCTTCCTGATAAATAACCTGCTCTTTCTCATCACCGCTTTGTGAGCCGTATGAGTAGTTGTTATCACCGACCTGATCAAGATCGGAAATGTTAAGATCTCCGTTTTGATAAAGTTCGCCATAGTTAGAATCACCTGTTTGATCTGCCGTTGAAACGTTATCAATACCGTTTTGGTTCAAATAAAACTGGTTATTGTTTGCTAAAGCAGTGCTTGAAATTAAAGCCGCAGTAGTAGCCGCTAAAAGTAGTTTTTTTGACATAATAAAATTACCTTATTTTAATTATAATTAGTTAATGAATATTAATATTCGGATACATAAAAATCAGAAAAAAAATTAACAGACAAGAGAAAAAATTAAGTTTTATTAACGGGAAAAAATATGCATATAAAACAGGCGTTTGTTGTTTTGAATTTACGGATAATTTATTCTTTTGTGTAATTTATAATATACATAGTTTATTTTTTTAAATAAAATTATTAACTAATTATTTTTAATATATTAGTACGTTTTTGACAATTTAAAGAATGACTAAATTTTTTAACGTTTATTTGCCGTTGTTTACTAGAATGATAGTTTCCTAACTTTTTTTAAAGTGGGTTCCACTATAATTTGTTTTACCAAACAAATTCGTGGAATGACATATATACCTAAGGTAAATTAAAAGTTACTATGTTTGTCAAATCTTCAATTTTTAACTGAAAGTAATCAATTTATTACTTGAAGGTGATGGAAAAATGCTCTAAAATGCAACAAAATTGTTGTATTTGGGGTATATGATTAAATTATGAAGTATGCGAATATAAAAACAAATGAATTACCGCCTATAAAACCGCTTTTGGATAAAGAGGAGTTTGATAGCCTTGCAATGTTGGAACGGAATAACAATGAAATAGTTTATTCGGTGGAAGTAAGTAGCATCGGACTTGGCGTTTATGACGTTCCGACTGCGGCAAGCACTGCCGGAGGAGCAAATGCGTATGCAGGACTTGTATTGTCATTCATATTATGGCTTGTCCTGTTTTTAAAGTTGTTGAAAAAACGCTTCTAAAATAATCATCTGTTTTGGCGGTAACCGATTTGTTTTTGAAAAAGAGTTCGTGGGAAGTAACAAAATAATAGGGTTTATATCATTGAGATTAATTTGTAGTTTATCATTATTTTTAATAATATCGGTACTATTTAATACTGCATATGCCGCAGATACGGAAAAAGTCACCCGATGTGTTAGTACGTTTAGCACTATAACGGAATCTGTTAATAAATTCTTTATCGTATGTATATCAATATGGGCTGCATTATACATAGGTCAACGTGTAAAGGACAAATATAAGGATATGTCCGGCATATCGGTAATAATGAAATTTTTCTTTTACGTTATATGCTACGGCGTATTCATGGTTACGGTTTTTGCCACAAACCTTATCACATATACTATTTTTGAAGATTATATGGAATATGCCGTTTATGTTTCGGTGTTTGCCATATCCTTCTTGCTAATGAATTATACTGAAGAATATAATAAGAAACTCGTAAAAAATATGGAAGGTGTTGCTCTTTTCAGGTTTTTTATCAAGGTTATAGCGATGTCGGTAGCGGCAAGCTTTATTTCTTCGTATATATATTGGATACAGGTTCTTGCCGAACTTTTTCGGATAATATTAATGCACCTTGATTCTACGCTGCTCGAATGCCTGTAGTTATTAAAATATTTTAGTTAGCAATATAATTAGCTTGTAAAAATTCTGTTTTTTTGTATAAGGAGCTTTCAAAAAAGGGAGTTTTTTTATGTTCGCCGAGTTCTTAAATCAAGAAAAATTGATAGAATATATCACACTATACGGTGTTAAGTTCTTATTAGCAATCGTAATACTTGTTGTAGGTTTAATGGTAATTAAGTATGTTACCAAGGCAACCGTAGCCGTTATGAAGAAAGTAAAAATGGATGATGTTTTGGTATCTTTCTTCAGTAAGATAGTCAAAGCATTATTGATGGCTTTTGTTATAATAGCATCGGTCGGGCAGTTGGGAGTGGATACTACTTCCCTTGCGGCAATGATAGCTGCTGCCGGTTTGGCGATAGGTCTTGCATTGCAAGGTTCGTTATCGAATTTTGCCGCAGGTGTTATGATAATCGCTACAAGACCGTTCAAGATAGGTGATTATGTAGAGGTTTCAGGTGTAGGAGGGGCGATAACCGATCTTAGTATTTATAATACTATTTTGGTTACGCCGGATAATAAGGTAATTACAATTCCAAATAGTAAAATAACTTCGGAGAATATAATTAATTTTTCGGCTAGGGATACCAGAAGGGTTGATATGGTATTCGGTATCAGTTATTCGGACGATATTAAAAAAGCCAAAAAAGTAATAAATAAGGTTATAAAAGATGACTCAAGGATACTTGCCGAGCCAGAACCTTTAGTTGCCGTATCGGCATTAGCAGATAGCAGTGTCAATTTCAATGTTCGCCCTTGGGTGAAAAAAGAGGACTACTGGAACGTATACTTCGATATGCACGAAAACATCAAAATAGCATTCGATAAAGAAGGAATAACAATACCTTTCCCTCAAAGAGAACTGCATGTTCATAACCTTAAAAAATAAATCCTGAAAATATTTATTTTTATGCTATACTGCATTTGAACTAATATGGAGGTTTTTTATGATAACAAGGATGTTAAAAATATCCGTAGCGGTTTTTTCCTTATTTGGTTTGACAGCCTGTCCTGTGGCTTTGCTTGACGTAAGACCGAGAGGTGATGAGATCGTTTACGGTTCTTACACCGAGGCATATGACGAGGCATATGAGGAATGTACGCAAAACCAGCGGTTTGCCGATAAAACTCTGGCAGAGTGTCTTAAAGTGTTGGATTTTCAGGAAAATGTCAATTATAGAAGCATGGACGATTTCTCGGATCAGGACGGTGTTGATGAGTAATGAACACTCCCTTTAAAAATTCCATAATAATGCTTTTTTAAAATAATATTCTCTGTTACTGTCTTTTTATAAAACAATAAGTCGAAAAATTTTTTCAGCGTTTTTTTATGAAAAAGTCAGGACTATCAGCTTTTATCATGCTCTTATTTGCATCAAACCGCAATGCCTGTTCGGCATTTATATCCGAATGGGCTAATTTTGCCAATGATTACGGACGTGAACTACCGGATATTCAATATATAAAAAAGCAGTCATACTCTCCAAAGGCGGAGCGTTCTTTAGATGAGCTAAAGTGTTCGGTCGATTATGCACAGCAAAAGCTGGAAGATTTTTCGCATGGTTTTGTTATAAGCCGTAAAAATAACGGCAATATGGGGGAGTCGGGAGAGGTAACTTTTGTAAAGTTAAGGGGGACAAGTTCTCAAATATATTATAACGGGCAATATATGGAAGAGGGCTATATGCCAAGCTCCATTACGGGAAAATTCAACGGTCTGGAAAAAATGGGACGTGAAAAAAAATTCGCTTCACCTTTTGTGGTCTCAAACGGTGCAAAATCTTTTGACAGGACGTTAGAAAAAATATTAAAAAATCCGGGGCAGGATATTCATGATTCTGCCAGATTGTCTGTATTTACAAGAAAACCTGAGGAACTTTATGAATTTTGCAGCTATATATTTGAGCATCACAGCCGTAATAAAGAAAATTCAATATTTGGAATTGACGAGGAAAGCCCTGTTATAGTTAAGGAGTGGAGCCGGAAAAACAGCGGGTTTTTCAGTGCAAAGCTTAACGTGCCTATTAATACGGAAAACGGTAAAATATATTCCGAGATAATGTTCGTACCCGAGCATAAAAAAAGCCGCATGGCAACGGACTTGCTTTCTCATACCGCTTATGAGGTGGCACGTAAAGATAATAGCGGTTTTTATAATAAGGACGCTTTACGAAAATGGAATGTTGTGGTGAGGGAAGTTCAAAATAACCGTCTGACCGACCTTGACGGGATAATCGGTGATGAGGTGCGTGCAAAAAACGGTATTGGAGCAGTTACTGCTCGTGATTTTGATATATATAAACTGAAATCATTGTTTAACAGCTACGGCAAATATTATGACAGCCCCATAGAACGCAGAAAAACAGAGATGTCCATGATACAAAAAGAGCTAAACAAAAAGGCAATGGAAGATATTTGCCGTGATGAAAACTGGAACCCCGAACGAATAGAAAGAATGTCCGAAAACTATTCGCTTCCCAAGCATATGGTAAGATTCGCACAGGTAAACAAATATCAAGGGTGCGAGATAAGTTACCCGATGATGGGGCGTTGAGTGTTAAAAACCCCGTCTCGCAGGGGGAACTTAAAGAATTATGCAGAGGTCTTTTGTTGGAGTTTTTGAAAGAGCAGAATCATACTTTGCTTTTAATGATGAGGAAAAAATTAGCGTATATTAAGAACTAATAAACTGCAACCGGCTCTCTTTGTTCTGCAAAAGATGGATAATCTTCTAAAATTACACTAATAATATTATCCCATGTATATAAATTTATTCGTTCTTTGTATAAATACTGCTGGCGTTTAAAAGAAGGCAAAGTCAGTGAAGGGTTATTTGAACTCCTTCCTATTATTATGCCTCCCATTTCCGGATGCACATTTGAAGCACCTATTAAATCTCTAAAAGTGCCGTCAACATTACTTACATCATGGATATAATCTAGTAACTGGGTTTCCGCTTCTATTAAGTGTTCCGTAGGTAAAGGTCTACCGTTTTTAACTTTATCAAAAATTGAATTCTTGGGACTTTTGCATTCATAAAGAATTACTTTTTTACGAGGGAGGGAATGTGTTTCTGGGTTTGATAAGGTATGTGGCGTTCCACATATAATAATATCTGCTCTTGTTCCTATACCGGAGGTGCAATATTCTGTATAAGCATATTCTAATCTTATATTATGCTTCTTAGCCAATACTTGGCTAAATGGCACAAGCTTATCACGGCACGGATTTTCTCCTTCGTTCTCAATTGCACTTTTGAGTGCATCAAACGATTCTTTAGTAGGATAAAATTCACTGAATGAATTCATTATGCAGCTACTACATGTTTTGGTTGGTGAGTTTCATCCGGCTGTACAAGTTTACCGGTATTTAAATCCCTAAACATAAATTGGTTGCCAAGGAAATCTGACCTGTCAACCCTTTAGCGAACAGCCTTTTTAATAATCCTTGCATCCTCTTCAAACTCAGCAGGAGAGCTGTATCCGATGGTTGAGTGAGCTCTGATTCTATTGTAAAACCCCTCGATATATTCAAAAATAGCAGCCTTTGCCTGTTTTTGATTGGCAAAATTATTCATTTGTGGTATCTCCCGTTTTAAGGTGCTGAAGAAGCTCTCGGATGTCGCATTATCCCAACAATCACCTTTGCGACTCATGCTTTGAATAATTTTATGGTCTTGCAGAATAGCTCGGTGTGATTTGGCACAATATTGACTGCCCCTATCGCTATGCCAGATTAGACCTTTGCCGGGTTTTCTGCTCCAAATAGCCATTGTCAGTGCGTCATTCACCAAAGAGCTCTTCAGGCTTGTATTCATTGACCATCCGACTATTTTGCGTGAATATAAATCCATCACCGTAGCCAGATAAAGAAAGCCATTTTTAGTTGGGATATAGGTGATATCGCCTGCCCAAACACGATTTGCTGCGTCCGCATAAAACTGGCGTTGTAGCAAATTGGGTGCAATATATCGCGTGTGATTAGAGTCGGTTGTAACCTTGAATTTATGCTTTATTTTGCATTGTAAACCAGATAGTTGCATCAGTCGGGCGATGCGTTTGCGACTGATTTTAATGCCACGCTGTTGCAACCTGCTTTGAATACTTCTTGTGCCATAATTTTCACGACCTTCGACAAATATGGCTTTGATTTTCTGTGTTAAAAGTGCGTTGTAATAGGCCCGTTTTGACAACGGATTCTTGCACCAAGCATAATATCGGCTGCGTGCAACATGCAGGATTTTACACATTTCCGATACTGGAAAGACTCCTTGAAATTCCTTTATCCATGCGTACTTTACTGAATTTCCTTGGCAAAATACGCTGCCGCCTTTTTTAAGATGTCACGTTCCAACTCAGCCTGTGCCAATGCTTTTTTCAGACGTTTATTTTCTGCGACAATATTGTCATTAACAGGATTCTTAATGGATTCGTCCGTCACAGAACTGAGCCAATTATAAAGCGTATTAACGTTGATTCCAAGCTCTCTGGCAACCTCAGATGCAGAATGATTAGCCTCACGAACCAGCGAAATTGCCTGATTCTTAAATTCAGGCGAATAAAAACTCCTTTTCTTTGTCATAATAATATTCCTTTAGGTTGAAATCCTTCTATAGGATTTGTCCGCTAAAGTATAGCCACTTCAGTTTATCGATGGCAGTGAAATATAACCCAGTAGGCTAGGCTTAGATACCTACTCGGAGGTATCTCTTAACTTTCGTAAGGTATCTTCTATCTTTTCTATAGTTATGGGCTTAGGGAGAAAATCTGTCATACCTGCATTCAAGCATATTTCTTTATCACCAACAAGTGCATTAGCAGTTAGTGCTATTATTGGAGGACACAAATATTGATTGTCACGGTAATGCTCTAGAATTAATTTTGTAGCCTGATATCCGTCCATAATTGGCATTTGACAATCCATAAGTATTAAATCAAAACGTTTAACTTTAACGACATCAACGGCCTCCTTGCCATTATTAGCTATAGTTACAACGCAACCGCAGTCTTCAAGCATTTGTTTTGCAACCATTTGATTTACACGATTGTCTTCAACCAAGAGAACCTGGTTGCTATCGTTCTCATTAGTAATATCAGTATTTCCTTTAACATCATCCTCATCAATAATAGATAAATCATCGTTTAGAGGCTTTATATCATAAAAAAAGTGTTCAGTTTTTATACCATCCAGTAAACCATCTTTATGCAAACTATATAGTTTTTGTAAAATAGATATAAGACTATCACCATGAACTGGCTTAGAAAGAAAAGCATTAAACCCAGCTTTCTCAAATCTTGATATATCACAATTTACTACCGATGACAAAGCTATTAAGAGTATATCCTTACCAACTTTTTCACGAATAATCTTCGCAAATTCTATACCGTCTATTTCAGGCATTAAATAATCAATTATAGCAATATCAAAACTATTACCACATGCGCAATTTTCCATAATAACATCTAACGCACGCTTTGGAAATTGAGAGCTTTCTAAAGAAATATTAGGGATAGTATTAAGATGCTCTTGTATAATTACACAGTTTAATTCTACATCATCGACTATAAGAATTTTTATTCCATCAAGAACATCATTATCACCGAGCTTAAGTAAGGTTTCTACCGGAGTAATTTCTTTACTTTTTTTCAGCTGTATCGTGAAAGAGAATGTAGACCCTTTGTTTTTGTCACTATCAACAACTAATTCACCTCCCATTAATTTTACAAGGTTATACGCAATCGCCAAGCCTAAGCCAGTTCCTCCATATATTCTAGTTGTAGACGCATCAGCCTGAATAAATTTATCAAATATTGTTTTTTGTTGATCTTTAGCTATTCCAACACCTGTATCTTTAACCTCAAAGCTAATGTGTGCATAATTATCATTATTATCTGTAATTATTCTAATTATAAGTGACACATATCCTTTGTCAGTAAATTTTATGGCATTGCCAACAAGATTGAAAAGTATTTGTCTTATATGTTTAGAATCACCTTCAAAATGAGAAGGTGATTTAGCAGGGTAATATAAAATTAATTCAATCCCTTTATCTTGTGCTACTGATAAAAGCAATAAGATTATCGCATTGCATACACTTCTTAAATCAAACGGTGCTTTTTCAATATTAAGACTACCTGACTCGATTTTTGATATGTCCAAAATATCATTAATGATATCAAGAAGTGCCGTACTTGAAGACATAATAGTATTTGCAAAATTCTTTTGCTTATCATCAAGCTTCGTACGCAAAAGTAATGATACCATTCCCATTATCCCATTCATGGGTGTTCGTATTTCATGGCTCATATTAGCAAGGAACTCACTCTTTGCCTTATTAGCTTTTTCAGATACTATTACAGCCTCTTGGAGGCTTTTTTCACGCTTTGAAATATTATGAATCATTTCGTTAAAATAATCTACCAAGTCTCCGATTTCATCAGAATACATTTTTTCTACTCGAATATCGTAGTTGCCTGTATTTGAAATTAACTCCGATGTTTGCAACAAGTTTCTGACAGGGTTTGTAATAATCTTTCTGAAAAACGTAATAAGTATTAAACTTAACATAACAGCAATTACAGCTGCGATAACCGCATAAATGATAAATTTTGTTACCGTATTCTTTATATGACTCAAATCTGAATAAATATATAAAGTACCAACTAAATAATCTCTGTATAAAATAGGCTCTGATAACGCAAAACCGTTTTTATCCTGCACTAAATCTTTATTGATATCTTCAGGACACTGCATCTTGCTACTTTTACGTAAATATGATGCTACTAACTCATCGTATTCTCCATATAAACAGGCAGCCTTAATAGATAATTTTGCAGAAAGAGATTCTAGCTTTTTCTTTGCAAGATTTCTATTGTCATGGATAAGAGGGTCAATATTACTTTCTCCTACAATATTGAGTAAAAGATTTATTTCTTTAAGAGAAGATTCCTTCATTGATTTTGTATAGTAGATGATAAAAAAGATACTTAGCATCATTATACTAATTGTACCTATCGCAGTTACAAGAAGCGCTAATTTATTTTTTATAGATAAGTTAAGTACTTTATTTACAAACACCATTCATATAACGAAATAAATTTTAGAATATAAATTTAACAATTGCTTGGGGGGCGTGCTCTTCTATGCCATTGACACCAAATTTATTATGCCAATACTGGTATTCTAGTCCACCATACAACCTATTTGGCTTATTCCAAACATCACCTATATCAAGAAGGAATTGTGGAACTATAGTTAGGTTTTCTTCCAAATTATCTTCCCCACCTGCCCAATCAGCAAAACCGTTAATAGTCATTTTTCGGTTTCCTATAGGAAACCGGTAGTCCCAAACAGCACTAATCTGATAAGTTGAGCCGCTTAAATTTTCGTTATCACGCACATACCCATTTAACATAAAATAACTAAATCCTGGTATTTTAACATTTGTGCCCAGTCCGTATAAATACACTCTGATATTGTCACTGCCGAATTCAAGCTGTGTCGCAATCAACACATCATTTATAATCCCATAGTCTAGTTGCTTATCTAGAACCTTGCCCAAACTTATCCGCGGATGTAATTCCCCATATACCTTTGTACTGGAGTTTTCCAAGAAACTTATGTCAGTAAAAAAGAATGTATCCCCATACTCCCAACCATTTGCATGCTCAAATGTTATAATTTCCCGGTCTTGATCGCCAAGCTGATAGTTTCCTCCATGAGAAAAAGTAATACTATTAGATTGCCAGTTATCCGCATATGCAATATTTGATGTTAAGCAAATCAAAGAGCATATGGTGCATGTTTTTAATAATTTTAAGATAGGTATAACAATCCTCATTTTTAAAACTCCAATATTTAACTTATATATGTATATAACAAACAATATTTAATTTATATATGTATACAATGCAATTACTAGTTGATTATTTATCGCAGTATCTATAACTTTAGTAAGTATATAATAATATGTAACAAATATTTAGAGACCTCGAGTGACTAAAGAAAAATCCGATCCCGGCAAATGGTTTGAAGCTTTTCAAAACAACACCAACCAAAAACAATTAACAAAGCAATTATTGGCCGGCTTTCTTAGTAAAGCATTTCCAGGCAAAAAAGACTTGAAGCTTTTGGATATAGGTTGTGCTAGTGCATCGCTAACATCAGATGTTATTAAAGATTTAGGTAATACCAATATATTCTATATTGGTATTGACGGCGAAGAGGAAGCTCTATCCGAGGCTAGGTTGAATTTAGTATCAAGTAAAGTTACAAATCCAACTCTTATTAAAGGTGACTGTTTTTCAAAGGGCATACAAAAAGATTTACCCGAAATTGACGTGATGCTTGCATCTCATGTAGGGTACTACGCGAAAGACGTTGCAGAATTTACGGGTGACTATATGGATAAATTATCACCGAAAGGTGTAGCTGTCTTTATTCATGATGCACCTGAGTCCGACATAAACCAGCTGCGTACCGATTTTGCAGCCAATATAAAACTCAATACAGCATCAGTTATGGAAGAGAATTTGAGAGATAATTATGACATGCGTGCTTTATCATATAAAACATTATTACAATTTCCTGAGAATATGAATCAATTATGGGAACCACTAGAGACCCGAGATGCATCCCATATTCCGAATTTTGAAGTGGCAAAACATTTGCTGGAGTTTGTAGTTCAACAGCCTCTTGAAAAATTGAAGAAAGAAGGAGAGCTGCCCAAATATCTAGATAATGTTAAGGAAAAATTAGGTAATCAAAATAATTGTCTCATTATACGCAGTCGTTTGCAGGTTGCCGTAAGAAAAGATCATGAAACCGGGTTTGAAGGACAATTGGGGGAAGCCTTTGAGTCTTTGAAAGAAAACGCTCAGGGTTTAGAAAAAATAACTACAACACCGCAAGAAAGCAAGATAATGAAAGTAGCATAAGAACAAAATGTTGGGTATAAAATGATAAAAAGAATCTTTTTGGTGTTTTTGATACAGTTTTTATTTATTAGTATTTCTTCAAGAGTCGAAGCTAAAGAAATAAAAGTAGCTGTAGGTTTTGCAGTTGCGCCATATATAATAGCTGATACCCAAAGCGGCATTGAACTTGATATCATTCGAGAAGCTCTGGAATATAAAGGGTATAGCATGAAAACCATTCATGTTCCTTTTATAGAAATTGATCGGGCAATTATTGACAAGGGTGCAGATGCTATAGCCACAGTTGAGGAAAAGATAGGTATTGACGGTCATTTCTCTGATCACGTAATTACATATACTAATTATGCAATATCTTTAGCTTCTAAAAACCTAACCATTAATTCAATAGACGATTTAATAGATAAAAAAGTTACATCATTTCAATTATCAACAAAATATTTAGGACATAAGTTTGCTGAGATGGCAGAGGCGAATCCACGCTTTAGGGAAAAAGAAAAACATACATTGTCAATAAAAGTGTTATTTAACGAGCAGTCGGATGTCGCTATTATGGATAAGAATATTTTTCTTTATTATAGCAAAGATGTAAAAGATGAAGCTGATACCACCAAACCTGTCATATATCATGACATATTTCCTGCTAATGAATATAAAGTAGTCTTCAAGGATAAAGATGTTCGTGATGATTTTAATGAAGGCTTAAAGCACCTCAAAGATTCAGGTCGTTATCAGCAAATATATAATAAATATTTAAAATAATATCTTATACGAAAGGTAATTCATGCAAGCAAAAAACTATAAACAAGAAGAACAAAAAATTGGCAATGAATCTTACGATGAAAGATTCGCAACCTTCTTAAAAAATACAAACCAGAAAACTTTAACTGCCAAGATTTTGGAGAGCTTATTTACTGAAACTTCTAAAAACACAGATATTGCAAAAGATGGATCTTTATCCGTAATGGATGTTGGCTGTGGTGAAGGCACATTAGCAAAACAATTAATACCTAAACTACAAAAAGCATTTAAAGATACTTCTATCAGTTATACAGGCTTGGACTATAATGATAATTTTGTAAAAAAGTTCGTAGAAGAATTGAAGGAGTTTCCTGGTGTTAACATAAGTGCCAAGAAAGCTGACGCTTTTAATAATGAGCCACTTGAAGCAGAGAAGGCAGATATTATTGTCGCATCACATATGATTTACCATAGCTATAATACATCCGATAAAGAAGAGTCTAACAAAAAGGCTGGCAATTTTGTTGGCAAGATCATGAACAAGCTCAATAATAACGGTATAGGGATCATGATACATGAGGCTGGAAGTTCAGATATGCGTCAAATTGGTACCAATTATGGTTCACCCCTTATGCCAAATGCTACAGATACCATCGCCGGAATATGCAAAGATAGCAACACTAGACTTGCAACCATTCCATTCGAAGCAAGATTAAATTTTCCAACTCTTACAGCGAAGCAATGGGATGACTTAAAAACTGTTCCTGGCATGCAAAAGGCTAAATATAACAGTGATATGAAAGAAGCTGTGAATCTCTTGGGCTTTATAGTACAACGTGATTTGTCTGATTTGGAAAATGAAAAAAAACTACCTGATTTTGTAAATAGCGTGCAAGATAAAATAAAGGATAATGGAGGTTCTCTTGTGATTCGCTCGGAAATACAAATTCTATTATCTAAGGGTATAAGTAAAGACTTTGAGAAAGCGATTGAGGAATGCTCAAGCTGCTTAAATGAAGAATCTACTTTCGCTGCTAAATCAAGTAAGTCTACTGGACATATTTTATAGGCTCCAACTCGTTCTTTATCGGCGGAATAGGCTTGGAATGATTTGAGCAGGTGGCTAACACGCCTTTTGAATATTCAGACAAAATTTGGGTAAACATGGTTAAAAGACGACGAAAGGCACAAGAATTGCTGTATGAATCTAAACTTTTTGTTTATAGCACCAGCACATGAGAGCTTACTGCACCCCGGAACAAGAAGTAGGCTGTGTTAACAAATTATCTGCTGTATAAAGGCACATGCGATAAATGAACCTTGAACCTACTCCCCATTTTCGGACAATCTGTTAAGAGTATTTAACCACTTTTAACTTATCTTTGGGTAATTATTGGACTTCCTTCCTAAACTCCGCAACACATTCCTCATAAGTACCAACGGAATGCTCCTCATTGCCGTATCTGGTAATAATGATATAGTTTTTCCCCTCATCCTCCGGGTGGGCTTGTAAGTGCCGTTTCAAGGCTGTTTCATTGCTCTCACCATAAAATAGGGTTACATTCACCCAATCAGTGCCGTTAGGATATAGGGCTTTTTCTGCCTTGGTAATTCTGCCTTTTAATCTGCTCATGTTATTTGCTATCATTAAGTTTTTGTTCAACCGATATTAGCCGTTGCTCAAGTTCCTCTGTTTCAAAGGAGCGACGCAAATCATCAATAAGGGAGGTTATAGCCTTGCCCTCCAGGCGCATAAACGTTTTCAAACTAGTAACGCATAGAGTAAATTTTGGATTCATGTACACACAAACCATATCACGTATATGGTGCTAGAAATCAATAGATTTACTAATCATTTGAAAACAACAAAGGTTTGCATATTAAATGGCGGATTGGATGGAAAGAAAAATATTCACCATTATTCACCCCTAATCGCACTTTATTTGTGGGTAAATTTGTGGGTTGGCATTAATCCTTTTGAAACAATACATTGATAATAAAGGGTATTTACGGCCAAACTGGCGGAGAGGATGGGATTCGAACCCACGTTAGAGTTGCCCCTAAACACGCTTTCCAAGCGTGCGCCTTCAGCCACTCGGCCACCTCTCCTTAGAGTAAAGAATGTTGTTAATAAATGATGTTTACTAAATAATCAATGTTTTGTTTCCGGAACTCCTTTTTTGATTACATTCCGGTAAAATATCTTTAGTTAATAAAATAAAAAAGCTATATTTGTTAGCTATAATAAAAAATAGTAATTCAACCCATGCCGGACGAAGATCAGGACGATTCGCAAAAGACCGAAGACCCCACACAAAAACGCCTTGACGATGCGTTTAAAAAAGGGCAGGTTCCCCATTCAAGGGAGGTGACCAGTCTACTGATGCTTGTCGTGTTCGCCCTGACACTGATATGGATAGTTCCATCTATCATGGAACGAGCTGCCCTGAATATGACGGGTTTTATAGGCTCTGCCCATGATTTTCAGATAGATAGCCGAAGCATCGTGGGAATTTCAACCCAAGTGCTAAAAAGCGTTCTGTTTCTTATGATAGTACCCGTCTCGATACTTATACTTATCATATATTTTTCAAGCATGATACAGCACCCTATAGTGTTCTCACATGAATCTTTTATGCCCAAACTAGAGAGGATATCGCTATTAAAAGGGCTTAAACGCCTTTTTTCAATGAGAAGCCTTATGGAATTTATAAAAGGTATATTAAAAATAACACTGGTTGCCGTAGTAGGTTATATTGCCGTTTATCCAAGTTTGAACGAGATAATAAATATACAAAACGAAAGCATTATGGCGGCACTACTTTTGCTGCTACAGCTTGCTACGAAAATGATGATAGGAGTGTGTGCTTTTATGGGTGTTATTGCCGTAATCGACTTTCTATATCAGAAATATGAACATATAAAATCACTCAAGATGTCCAAACGTGACCTTAAGGACGAGTTTAAACAAACAGAAGGTAGTCCGGAAGTAAAAGCCAAATTAAGGGAGATAAGGAATAAAAGAGCGCAAAACCGTATGATGCAGAATGTACCTGACGCTGATGCGGTAATCACCAACCCTACACACTATTCTATCGCCATCAAATATGATGAGGCGGTTAATCAGGCTCCTGTGGTCGTTGCAAAAGGAATGGACTTCATGGCCTTGAAAATAAGGGAGGTAGCAAAGGAAAATAATGTACCTATAATCGAAAACGCACCTTTAGCAAGGGCGTTATACGCATCGGTAGAACTTGAGCAGGAAATTCCGTTCAAACACTACGAAGCGGTTGCTGAAGTAATACGCTATATCTACAAACTGAAAGGGAAAAATAATAAAAAGTCGGCGTAAAAATATTTAAAAAATTTACTTTTGTAGATGGCGGTAATGTGCTATTCTTTGTACAGGAAGGTTATTTAAAATCTTCAAGGCATAAGGTATGGCGATAATATTAGATAAAATAAAATCCCTGTTCAGAAAAAATAAAGAAAATATCCGAAAAGAAGATAAACAAGAGGATATGGACGATAGTTATGCTTTGCCCGATGCGTATGTTGTTGAAAGTTATGGCGGTAACGAAGAAAAATCCGGTAAAAAGTATAAACATGCAAACTATGTAAATGAAGTAATAGAAAAATTTTACAATGCTAAAAGTTCGGGTGCTTCAAAAGATATGATAGAAAATCTAGGGGAGCAGGTAATCGTAGCAATGCAAAAGGAAAGTATTGATAAGGCAAGAGAAATCAAAGAAAATAATTCCGATGATTATGTCGGGATTTTAAAAGAATTTAATGAAAAACAACAGGGACTCATAAATCGATTCAAGTCAGATAACGGATTGGGTGAGGAAAAGCAAAGCGATCTAAATAATAGTGAAAGTTATTTACAAAAAATTATATTAAGCGATAAAGAAAAGAGTCAAAGAAATATATAACCAACGGTCGTTAAAAATATAAAAAATATTGAATATGCAGTAGTTATGATTGTTTTTCAGCGGCTTGTAGAAAATCTTAAATTGCAAAACATATTATAAAATTAATTTTTTAGCTTATAACATGTTGACAAAAAGGTTTTTTATTGGTAACTGATAGATACTTTTTGCCTGTAAATTAAAAAGCTCATAGGCAAATGTTAAGTAAATTCCAAACATTATCCAATGTAAAAAAATCCGGATGACAACATCTACACAAATACTTATCAATTAATATATTTTAAGGCATCATTTTATGGAAAATGAACAAGCACCAAAAAAACTTGAACTAAAAACTAAGCCAAAAAGACAATTCAATACAAAAAAATCTGATGATGATAATCATAACAAAGAATCTGCCGCCGAGGTAGTTAAAGACGCATCGGGTGCATCACATACAGCACCGCAGGAAACAGCACCGAGGGAAACAGCACCGAGGGAAACAGCACCGAGGGAAAGGTATAGGCATAATAAAGACGGACATGAACATGATGCTCCCGTAAAAGAAGCCAAGCCTGCAATAGAAAGGGATAAGTTTGTCGGAACTACGATGAACCTTAAGGAATTAAAGCTTAAATCTTCAGATGAGTTATTGAAACTTGCAGAACAATGCGGTGTTGAAAATGCCGGAGGTATGCTAAAGCAAGACCTTGTATTTGCTATCTTAAAAGTTGTTGCCGATAATGGCGGTATAGTAGCAGGTGAGGGGGTTATCGAGGTGTTGCAGGACGGATTCGGATTTTTGCGTTCACCTGAGGCGAACTATCTACCCGGCCCTGACGATATATATGTTTCCCCTAATCAGATTAAGAAATTCGGCTTAAGGACGGGTGACACCGTAAGCGGTGAAACACGCTCGCCTAAAAGGGGTGAACGTTATTTCGCATTGCTGAAAGTAAACCAGATAAACATGAGTGACCCCGAAGATGCACGTCACAGGATAAATTTCGATAACCTTACACCGTTGTTCCCTGATGATAAATTCAATCTTGGGGAAATGAAAGACCCCACCGCAAAAGATTTGAGTACCCGTATCATTGATGTGGTTTGCCCCATCGGTAAAGGACAGCGTGCGTTGATAGTAGCTCCCCCTCGTACGGGTAAAACGGTATTGATGAAAAATATCGCACTTGCCATTAAGGAAAATCACCCTGAAGTGATATTGATGGTGCTGCTTATAGACGAACGCCCTGAGGAGGTGACGGATATGTCACGCTCGGTAAAAGGTGAAGTTATCAGCTCGACGTTCGATGAACCTGCCGCAAGACACGTACAGGTGGCGGAGATGGTAATTGAAAGAGCGAAACGTCTTGTCGAGCATAAACGAGATGTTGTTATAGTGCTGGATTCAATTACAAGGCTTGCACGTGCTTATAACACATGCGTACCGTCATCGGGTAAGGTGTTATCCGGTGGTGTGGATTCAAACGCCCTGCAACGTCCGAAAAGGTTTTTTGGTGCTGCGCGTAATATCGAAAACGGCGGTTCTCTTACTATAATATCAACGGCTCTTATAGATACCGGTTCCAGAATGGACGAGGTAATATTTGAGGAATTCAAAGGTACGGGTAACTCCGAAATAGTGCTTGAGAGAAAATTATCCGATAAACGTATCTTCCCTGCTATTGATATAACTAAGTCCGGAACACGTAAGGAAGAACTTCTTGTCGGTAAGGATACTC
Source organism: Pseudomonadota bacterium (assembly GCA_027620075.1). NCBI lineage: Bacteria > Pseudomonadati > Pseudomonadota > Pseudomonadota bacterium. The sequence goes on from JAQCEY010000003.1 coordinate 217,290, forward strand.
TTTCTAAAATGTGGATGTTAAGACGTATTTTAGAGCCTATGGGTGTAGTTGACGCAAGTGAGTTCTTGATCGGTAAATTAAAAGCGTCTAAAAACAATGATGACTTTTTTGAGTCAATGAATTCGTAAGCTTTAGTTACGAGCTGCTAGTTGCAGGTTGCTAGCGGTTCGTGTTTTTAGTCTTGCAGCTTGCAACTTACAACTAGGAACTAAATATGGTACAGCGTAACAAAATAGCCCTTATAGGTTCGGGTAATATCGGTGGAACTCTGGCTCACCTTGCCGGCTTAAAAGAAATGGGCGATATAGTATTATTTGATATTAACGAAGGATTGCCGCAGGGGAAGTCTCTGGATATTGCTCAAAGCTCCGCTATAGAAGATTTTGATTCTAACCTGTCGGGTGCTAATGACTATTCGGCTATCAAAGGGGCTGATGTGGTTATAGTTACCGCCGGTGTTGCCAGAAAACCCGGTATGAGCCGTGATGACCTTATAGAAATTAATACTAAAGTTATCAAAACCGTAGGTGAGGGCATCAAACAATATGCTCCTGACGCTTTTGTAATCGTTATTACCAATCCGCTTGATGCTATGGTGTGGGTAATGAAAGAAGTTACAGGGTTTAAGCCTGAAAAGGTTGTAGGCATGGCAGGTGTGCTTGATTCTGCCCGATTCAGATATTTCCTTTCGGAAGAATTCGGTGTTTCAGTGGAAGATGTTACGGCATTCGTATTGGGCGGTCACGGTGATACGATGGTTCCGCTTGCAAAATATTCTACCGTTGCAGGTATTCCTCTGCCTGATCTGGTGAAAATGGGTTGGACGACGCAGGAAAAATTAGATGCTATTGTTCAGCGTACACGTGACGGAGGTGCGGAAATCGTAGGTTTGCTAAAAACAGGTTCTGCTTTTTATGCTCCTGCTTCTGCAGCTATCCAAATGGCGGAAAGCTATCTTAAGGACAAGAAAAGAGTTTTACCTTGTGCGGCATATCTTACTGGACAATACGGCGTGAGTGATTTATATGTCGGCGTACCTGTGGTTATAGGTAAGAACGGCGTTGAAAAAATCGTCGAGATTGAATTGGTAGGCGAAGAAAAAGAAAATTTCGACAAGTCCGTAGCTGCGGTTAGAGGACTTGTTGACGGGATTAAATTGTAAATTAATAAAAAACTAAGGAAGAATTATGGATATACATGAATATCAAGGCAAACGTATATTAGCCGGGTTCGGTGTGCCTGTGCCGGAAGGATATCCGGCTCATTCAGCTAAAGAAGCTGAAGAAGCCGCCAAAGAACTGCCCGGACCCGTCTATGTGGTAAAATCACAAATACATGCAGGCGGACGCGGTAAGGGTAAGTTTAAAGAAACTCCAAATGCTGCAGGCGGTGTACGTGTTGTAAAGTCAGTTGAGGAAGTTAGGAAAAATGCCGAGGAAATGCTCGGTAATACCCTTATTACAATACAAACAGGCGAAGAAGGTAAACAGGTTAACCGTTTATATATCGAAGACGGTTCGGACATTAAAAAAGAATATTACCTTTCACTGCTTGTTGACCGTGAAACTTCAAAGGTGGCTTTCGTAGCATCTACAGAAGGCGGTATGGATATTGAAGAAGTGGCACATAACACGCCTGAGAAAATCATTACTTTAAGTGTTGATCCGGCTTCCGGAATTTCAGGATTCCATGCCAGAAAGCTAGGTTTTGCACTTGGCTTTTCAGGTGATCAGTTAAAGCAGTTTTCTAAAATCGTTTTCGCTCTATATGAAGCATTTTTGCAAACCGATGCATCTCAAATCGAGATAAACCCATTGGTGCTTACAGGAAGCGGTCAGATAGTCGTACTGGACGCTAAGTGCGGTTTTGATGATAACGCTCTTTTCCGTCACCCTGATATCGAAGATTTGCGTGATGAGTCTGAGGAAAACCCACAGGAGAAAAAAGCAAAAGACCATGAATTAAGCTATGTTAAAATGGACGGCAATATCGGTTGTATGGTAAATGGTGCCGGTCTTGCAATGGCAACTATGGATATCATTAAGCTAAAAGGCGGAGAGCCTGCTAACTTTTTGGACGTTGGCGGCGGTGCTACTAAAGAGCGTGTTACCGAGGCATTCAAAATTATTTTGTCTGATGATAACGTACAGGGCATTTTGGTTAATATCTTTGGCGGTATTATGCGTTGCGATGTAATCGCAGAGGGTGTTATTGCCGCTGCTAAGGAAGTGGCTTTAAGCGTTCCTTTGGTCGTTCGTTTGGAAGGGACTAATGTCGCCTTGGGCAAAGAGATATTAAATAAGTCGGGCTTGGATATTATTCCTGCGAATGATTTGGAAGATGCTGCAACTAAAGTTGTAGCTGCCGTTAAGAATAAGGCTGCGGCGTAGAGTTGAGCTATGAATATATGAACTATGAACTTAAGAAAATTTAAATCTTCATAGTTTCTTAGTTCGTAATTTCTTAGTTCACACATTGTTACAAAATTTATAAAGAAATAGGAATTTATAATGGCTATTTTAATTAACAAAGAAACTAAAGTTATCTGTCAGGGTTTTACCGGTTCGCAAGGTACGTTCCACTCTGAACAGGCTATCGCATACGGAACGAAAATGGTAGGCGGTGTTACTCCCGGTAAAGGTGGTGGTAAACACTTAAACCTACCTATATTTGATACCGTACAGGAGGCTAAAGATGTTACGGGTGCTAACGCTTCTGTTATTTACGTTCCGCCTCCGTTTGCAGCCGATGCTATTTTAGAGGCAATAGATGCCGAAATCGAACTTGCTATCTGTATCACAGAAGGAATACCCGTACTTGATATGGTTAAAGTTAAAAAAGCACTAAGCGGCTCTAAAACACGTCTTATAGGTCCTAACTGTCCGGGTGTTATAACTCCTGACGAGTGCAAAATAGGTATTATGCCGGGTCATATCCACAAGCGTGGTAAAATCGGTATTCTTTCACGTTCGGGTACTCTAACTTATGAAGCGGTTCATCAGACTACGGCCGAAGGGTTCGGACAGTCTACATGTGTCGGAATCGGCGGTGACCCTGTAAACGGTACTAACTTCATTGACGTGTTGGATATGTTCTTGGGCGATGATGAAACGCAGGCTATCGTTATGATAGGCGAGATAGGCGGCTCGGCAGAAGAAGAGGCAGCACAGTTCCTGAAAGATTCAAAAGTTAAAAAACCTGTTGTAGGATTTATTGCAGGACGTACTGCCCCTCCGGGAAAACGTATGGGACATGCCGGAGCTATAATTTCAGGCGGAAAAGGTGGTGCTGAAGATAAAATCGAAGCTATGCAATCGGCAGGAATTAAAGTTTCCGATTCACCTGCGGCTCTTGGTAAAACCATGAAAAAGCTTTTGGCTGCTTAGTTTTTGTATTATAGATTCGTCGATTTAATCGGCGAATCTACTTTATTTATTCGTATCTATAGTTATTCCAAATAATTTCCATACGATGATAGATTGTCATTTATTATTCATCAATTTTCGGCTCATGTGTGTTTTTTACACATCGCCTCAATTTCTTAGTGTAAATAAAAAGCAAAAACACTATATGATAAAAGAGCCGGCTTTTTAGTCTTTTTTTTGTAATATTTGTGTAATATTTGTGCTGTACTATTATGATACATCATAAATATAAAGCATAAATATAAAGCAGGTTAACATTTTTATTATATAAAATATACATAACATGGGGAAGTTAAGGTTATTTTTATTAGCAATTATCGGTGTTTTATCATCGAATCCGGCTTTTTCGGAAACAGCATCATCTACGGCATCGGTACAAATTCATCTTCCTATGCAGGTTAATCAGTTGCAGGAACTTAACTTCGGTAAAGTATTCGTTCCCAACTCAGGCAGTCATCTTGTCGTAGTAAGGCGTAACGGTCAATATAATGCCAACACACAAGGAACTATAGGTTCATTTCAACAAAACGCACGTTTCCGCATCTTCGGTACACCGAATGCCGTAGTTAATTATACCGTAATATCGACAAATTCAACAATACCGGGAGTGGATTTTGACAGCTTGTTAATACCTGCCTCGCAAACTATAGGTGCTAACGGAAGAAGGGCAGTTAATGTGGGAGGACGGATATTCGTTCATAGTAATGCCGTGCCGGGAGTATATACAAGCGGCGAGTTAAGCTATACTTTCATGGCAGAATATGAGTAATTTTTACGGAATTGTACGTTTAATGGTTGATTTGTCACCGGCGAACTTGTTTCAGGGTCTTTTCTAGGTAAAATGAGATGCTGAAATAAATTCAGCATGACAAAAACAACCAATTCTAACTACTCAACCATTAAACGTACAATTCCGATTTTTTATATAACTAAATCCCTTTGGGAGTTTCTCACCATTTGACCGTATGAAGTCTGCTTTTCCTTGTCCACTATTTCAAACCCGTCCTTTTTGAGTTTGCTCAATAACATGTTTGCAGATTCCTCTTTACTTTTGGGATTTAAGCCTGACATTGCCAATATTTCCGTAAATGCTTTTTGGTCGTGGACGTTTATTTTACATTCCTTACAATCAATAACCGCTCCCAGCCTTCCTTCGGATACATCTCCGTCGAACAGGTAAGCCTTTACATTCGCTCCCTTATATTGCCCGACATTTGCGATACTCAAAGCAGAAACCGAGCGTTCAAAAGAGCTTTGTGTTTTTTTATCGGCTTGTGTAGATATGATTATTGCATTGTTTCTTTTGCTTCCGTTTAAGGATTTCTCATCGAAAGATTGTGATAATTGCTCTTGTTTATAATTTACCGAAAAACCTGCCTGTTTAAATTTATCTATAAAGATAGCAGATGATTCTTCGGGTGTTTTGCCAAGATTAGAACGTGATATGGTGCGTAAGAAGGCTTCTTTGTCAAAGACATCAATAGAGCTTCTCCTGCAATCTATTCTTGCATTTAGTTCAGGATTCCCGTCTCGTCTTTCATAAAGGTTAACCTCGATATTCTTACCGTTATGTTCGGTTATATTTAATATACTGCGAGCAGAGTCCTCGTATGACTTGCGGATTGCCGGTTCATTGGGCTTTCTGCCGATTCGGAGTGCCCTTTCATAACAACCCTTTACAGCCTTATCAACGTCCATTGAAACATGGTCTGCCTTAATTTCCTTGCCGCTGTTTAAAAATTCGTCTATCTCAGGTCTGTTAAGCCCGAGTGAACCGATAATAACATTGGGCCCGACCCATCTTGAGCGAGCATCGTGACAACGGGTCAGCCTGCTTTCGTAAGCTACTATAGAAGATTCGTTCTGGGTTGCCTCCAGACCATATTGCGAATCAAGCTTACCCTCCTCGGTGGCAGTCGTCCATAATGCGGTTTTCAGATAATCTGCGTTCTGGTGGCTAACGTCAGGGTAATGTGCCGATGATAAAAAATAACTCTTACCCGCTCCCATGCCCCCGAAAATTATATGTCCTATCCTTTGGTCGCACGGATGCAGGGTAAGCCGCTCATGTTCGGGTATTTGCGAGTTTATATATCTGTCGGTAAGCGTTACGCCTATCCTGCGCAACTGCTTATATGTTTCCGTATGCCCCATTATACGACGGGTAATATCTCCGGCATCATCACCGTCTTGCGGACTAAACGTGCCTTGCTCTATCCTGTTCCTTACTCTTTGATATGTTTCGATAGATTTATTCTCATGACGTGGTCTTGAAGGTGATATCTGCCATTGCTCGTTAAACGCCTCGGGATTCCAAGGTCTGTCTTTTTGTGATGATGTGATTTGTGAAATAAAACCGTTAGTAATATTCAGCCGCTCGTCAAAAGTATAAGGCATTTCATCAAGCTTGCCCTTTTTTAAGGCATCATCGAAAGGTTCTTTTATTGCAGAATGTATTTGCTGTGATTTTTCATGGTTTATCAATCCGCGTAATGTTTCATCGGTTTCGTCTATGCGTAAACGGGTTTGTACCATATTCAATATAGAATGCAATAATGACCTGTCGGCCTTTGGAGTAGTGGTTGTAATTACCTTAATATCAGGCACTCCCAAAGCCTGTGCCATACCGATAACTTCGTTAGCGGCAGCCCTTGAATATATCAGATCCGTAGATGCCCGATGGAAAGGTCGCAAGCCTTCTTCATGCACATACTCATCTGAATCCGGCTCGGTACTCAAATAGCGTGCATTAGATGCTACAAGACGCTGCATTGAACTTCTAAATAAGGCAGAGCCTGACGTTCTTGTTAAATTAGCGGATTTTGAATGCAATTTAAAACACCACCTCCGATTGTTAAAAAATTAACAAAATTAAGGGTTCTAAATTTACTTGGAAATATTATTTTGTCAAGCTATTGAATTTATTATCTTTTATCTAGTGTTCTAGTTCTATAGTGCCGATATAAACTATGCTGCCGTCAGGGTTTTGGTAGTTTACTATGTAGTTGCCGCTACTCAGATTCTTTAGGACTATCTCTTTTTTCAAGTCTTTTGGAAAACCAAGCCCTGTTTGGCAAGTGAAATTTATTACCGAACCTTGAACTGATGATTTTGTCCCATGAAAACCCTGAGCTGAATTTTCATGCCACCGACCGTCTGTAAAGGTAAAAGGAATATGCGTATATCGGCTTTTAAATGAACCTGTTACCACATAAGGCTCACCAAGTGTAATATTGCCGACATATTTTATATCAAGGTCTGTCTTTGTAAAAATGTCTAGAGAATCTTTTATTAAATTATCCGCAAAAGCATTTGTATTAAGAAATACTAAGAATAAAAATATAACTTTTTTCATTGGTTCCTCAGCAGTGCTTTAAATTTTTATGTCGTTTTCCCTTATATGTTTTCGTATGGTCAGGCAATCATGCCACGCACTCTTTTTCTGTCCGGGTGACCTTAACAGATATGAAGGGTGAAAAATAGCCGTGGTCTTTATAGTACCGTCCAAAAACTGATTCCCATAATCAAAAAACCGTCCGCGTATCTTTGTGATGGTCTGATTGTTGTTTAAAACCGATGTTACGGCAGTTCCGCCTACGAGTATGATTAGTTTCGGGTTTATAAGTGCTATGTGCTTCTCAACAAACGGGCGGCAGATATTTATCTCTTCGGGGGTAGGGCGGCGATTGCCCGGTGGTCGCCAGAACAGTGTATTGGTTATATAAAAATTCTTTTCACGTGACAAACCTATATGAATAAGCATTTTATCAAGCAACTGACCGCTTGCCCCGCAAAACGGGATACCTCTAGCATCCTCTTCAGCACCGGGAGCTTCACCTATCAGCATTATCTCGGCATCGGGCTGACCGTCACAAAATACCGTGTTGGTTGCCGTTTTTGTTATTGATATGCCTTTGAAAGATTCGATGGTTTCTTTGAGTTTTTCCCTTGTGTCACAGGATTTTGCCTGTTCCAGTGTTTCCATTGCCGTATTGGAAGGGCTTTGAATAGGTTTTACGGCTCTTTTAAGGGAAACGGCAGGGGAGGTATCTTCCGGCGGCGGTTTGGGTTTTTGTTTATATCTGTTTATAGGTTTTTCCTCAATAGCCTCGTCAGCCCCAAATTCTGCTAATGTTCTCAGTAGCTCAATCATACAATGCCTTTCTTCATGTCCTCCCTGTATTGGGTGGGTGATTTACCTGTAAGGCTCTTAAATACACGATTAAATGAGGCAATGCTATTAAAACCTACATCATAGGATATATCGGTAACCGGACTTTCAGAGTTGCAAAGCAGTTCTTTTGCCTCCTTTACCCTGTAGTCATTAGCCAGATCGCTAAAGCTCTTTTTGAACTTTATATTTATTATCCTCGATAGCATATGCTCGCTTATGTTGAGGGTTTCGGATAACTTGGCTCTGTTAAAACCGACTTCCCTATAAACTTTCTTTTCTTCCAGTAAGCTATATATCTTTTCAGATAAGCTTTGTTCATATTTTGTCAAAGAGTTTTTTTTCAAAGAGAGTGTAGGTAGACCAACGTCAAACAGGTCGGTGAATACACGGAAAATCGATGTCATAACCATGTATATGAACGCAATCTTGAATATTATTTTAGCAAAATCATATTTTGTCCGCGATACGTTCTCAGAAACATACCCCAAATCAAGTAACAATAATCCTACATTATATATTATAAGCGAAATAACCAGCCAGTATTTATATTTTTTATATACCCTGTCGCCTACTATCTCGGCTCTACGCCTGCCTACTATCAATGTAAGAAGGATAAATATTAATGAAGATAGAATTATATTATTAAGATTGGTAAATACGCTTGATTTAAAGCATATATCTATAACAAGGCAAAGTTCATCAAGCCCGATCGACTTAAATAAAAGAGGACCGGCAGTGAAAGTAGGTATTGCCAATACCAGCCAGTAGTAGCTCGGCGGAATCCTGTTAAGTATAAATTGGAATATCAGTAAAACACTAATAGAAGGTATGAACGCCTCACCCAATATCAGGAATGTCTCAAGGTTTCGGTATTCCTGCATATTAATAAACGCCGGTAGTAAAGATGCCGATATTCCCGATATCAGAGATAAAAAATATAATGTCGGAACAACAACCAGCTCTTTTTGCCTTGCTTTATAAAGAAGGTATAAAATAACTATAACGCAGGGAAATAAAGCTACTAAATGTAAAGACTGAACAAAACTTAAAGTAACCTTCTCTATTAACATTGCTTTATATGTTCTTCTTTATTAATTTGCAGTTGTGGCATCTTCTTTTTCGGTATCATCATCGGATTGTTTTTTTTCAAAATCAGAAAGATTATTTTCATACAATCTTTCAAACTGAGGACAGTCCCGACTAAGGTTAGCTATCTGTTCATTCATAGGAAGCCCCCTATATTGTTCATCAAGGCGTTCAAGAACAAAATGGGTCATAAAATTAATCTCGCCCTGATCAATATCATCAATATTCTTTATGATATCGCACACTATACCCATTGCCTGATCCTTCTCACCCCGTTTTTCATGGATAAAAGCCGGCATCTGCTTTACCCACATAGGAACATCATCACGCGGAGTTTCGGCAAGTTTATAAGCAAGTCTTAATGCCCAATCCTTATCCTTTAGCTTATGGTTGGCAAGATACACTGCCTGACCCATCCACCACCACTTATTATACAGGTCTTTTTCCGCATGCTCCTCCAGATATTGGGCAACATACTTCACATCTGGGGTGTTTTGAGTCTGGCTGAAATAATAGGCTGCTATCGAAGGGACAAAATGTGATTTGGGATCCAGCGTATCAAGAAGTTTAAACCAGTTATAAAGTTTAACAAAGTTATATTCCCGTAGTGCCGTGAACCTGCCGAACGTATCGCCGGCATTTTGTAACTGGAATGTCAGGGTTCTAAAGTAAAATTGTTCATCTCCCAGTGAAATAGCCTTTACCGATTCTTTACTGGGAACATCGGGTACTATAGAAAAATCCGGCTTAAACTTTTTAGTTTCATGCCATAACAATATCTGTACCGTAAGGAATATCACTACAAATATATCCGACCTATAAAAACGTTTTTGTGACATGTTGTTCTACCTATATCAAACCTTTTATTTAAAACTGTTTTCTTTTAAAATCGTACACTGAAACAGATAATAAAAGTAATATGAACACTATTGATTGAACGGGAAATACCCATAAATCCTCTTGCCCAGATACCCCGTATATTATCCACTTGCTTTTTGCAAAAAGATCAAGTCTCGGTAAGACATATGCTACTTTCTCCAGAATGAACTCAAGCACATGTCCGTATTTACCTGCCCCCATCATAGCATTCGGAGCTTCCATAGTAGCTATGAAAAAACCCATCAGGCGTGATATCAGATAAAAACAAAAACTTGATAATACCGAACTAACCGCACTTTTCATTATAAGAGATGCAAGCATTGCAAAAGCGACTATTATGGATATTTCCATTGCAAGACTGCCTGACCATGCCAAAAGCCCCAGCCAGTGTTCGGCAGGAGAAACTAAATTCATACCTATAAGACCCGGCATAAAGAAAATGCTTATTATCAGTATGATAGGAACTATAGAAACAAAAGCAAGGAAACAAAAGCCAAGCCAGTATGCGATAACGAACCGGCTCCTTGAGATAGGCTTGGATAATATAGATTCCACCTCACGGTTATCAAACGACCTGCGGACATGGAAGCACACGAACACTATCAGACCTGTAACGATAATGATGCGGCTTGAGCCGGCAAAATATGCCATAGACATCTGCCCTTGTTCTACCAAAGCCGTGTTACCGACAAATACGGAAAAACCGTACGCCATTAAAATTACGGCACATAGACCTATAAACAACAAATCCCTAGATGCGGTAAGGATTGTGTACTTAATTATAGTTTTCATCAGATTACCACTAATTATGATTACGTATCTTGCGTAATAATAGTTAGTATATGTAAAAATGCAATTCTTAATTGAGAATTGCATAGAAACGACAAATTTACTAATATAAGTTGGAATTATATCCTTGGTTATATTAGTAAATTGTCAGTTTTTTCTAGAATGCAAGCGGACGAGAATCTTTCGGTACGAATGTGTTGTAATAATTTTTATCGTCTTTATGTATGCTACGGGTATCATTATTTTTGATTATTGTAGCTTTTATGAATATTACCGTTTCAACAGTGCTGGTAGTTTGAACCTTGCTTTTGAACAGATTACCGACTATAGGGGCTCTGTTCATGAAAGGTACGCCTTTATCCTCGCTGCTTTGTATATCCTGCATAAGACCGCCTATAACCATTATTTCACCGCTTTTTATCTTCAACACGGAATCCAACTCCCTTATCTCCACTATCGGAATATTGCTTTGAATAGAAGGTACGTTGTTACGAGCCGCAATGATGGCTACACCGGGGTCTGACACGGTATCGGTTATCCTTGAAAGAGTAGGACGAACATGCATAGTAATTTCATTAGTATCTAAATTGATAGACGGTTGCAGCGTAAGTATAACCCCCACCGGTATAGTGTTTGATTCCGAATCAATAGTAAGAGTAGTGCTTGTTCCACCTGCACCGTCATCTTCCTCTTCTTCCTGAGCTTCAATAGTGAAATATACCAGATTTTCGGCGAAGCTCAGTACTGCCTGTTGATTATTCATAGCATTTAACCTAGGGCTGGACAAAGTCCTTGTTACGCCGAATTGCTCGGTAAAGCTTATAGCCTTAGTTAAGCTTGATGCTCCTGAGTGAGATGCACTTATCGTGAAGAAATCGGCAGTATTGCTTATAGCAGCGTCAAAGTTGCCTGTTATCGAAAGCGAACCCTCGTTACTCAGGTAACTCCAGTCAACACCGCTGCGATATTGTTCGTCAAGAGTTACCTCAACAACCTTTGCCTCAATTAAAACTTGTGTAGATACTTGTTTACGAACTTTTTCTAAATAATCCTTAATACTTTCATGCTGCTTGTTAGTAGCAATAACAGAGATTACACCTGCCTGTCTGTTCAATTGTAAAGAAGCAGAACCGTCAGATGCCGCTGCGGTGGTATCTTCAAATCTGGCGGTAGATAGTATATTGGTTTGTTGAGTGAAATTTAATATGTTGGTTACGGCCTCCTCAACAGATGTCCAAACATCAGCCTCGGATGACTGGGTAGTGCTGCTTGCAGAGCCGGAAGGCAGTTCTGATTCGGAACCACCCAGACCTTGAGTGTCAACGCTTATACTGCTTTCAGAAGTTCTTGTCATATTAAGGAAATCTACCTCATAATCCATTTTATACGGAGTGTCCCTTTCAACTCTCATTATTCCGTCTTTAACACTATACCTTAAACCTCCGAGAGCAGAAACCTTATCGATTACCGTGTTGAACGGTTTGTCTTTAACTCTCAATATTATACCGCCGTCTATCCTTGGGTCTATCTCCATATCTACATCGGCAAGACGTGATAATTCTATAAGCACGTCCTTTAAAGGTATATCATCGGTAACTGAAATCGATATAAGTTTGTCGTTCATAACAGATGAAGGTATCGGAGTCGTTAATATATTTGATGCCTCCGGTATAGCCGGCTCCGTATACTCGCTTGAATCATAACCGTAGCTATTGTCATTTTTTGAGCCTTCATAGTTATGTCTTGCATTAAGATTCCTTGCACGATTATTGCGATCGTCACGGTCATTATTTGCGTTTCTTACCTGCGAAGGCTTCAATGAGTCTTTGAGCTGCTGACGGCTAAGCCCTAGTTCGGGATCGATTATCTCGTTATTGGCTCGGTCTATCTCTGCCTGGGTTATTTTCGTCATAGGAATGCACGATGTAACCATGCAAAACGCAGAAAAATAAACTGTTGCTTTGGTGAATGTAATTAATTTTTTACTTAAAAATTTCATCTTCAATACCTTATGAACGCAATTTTGATGCTGTCTACCCTTGTTATTTACCTATTACAGTTTCCTTAACTTATTTTTATCGGTTAGTTTCTACTTGTTTTTCACAAAAATTTTTCTAATAATTATACCTTGTGTCAAAAAGAAACATTACCTCTAAATTCTATTTATACGTTAATTAGGTTAATAAATAGTTAACTTATAATATAAAATTATAACTATTTTTTATTAAAAATTTATTAATTATTAGTTGCTTAGATCGATGTAGCGTCTTTGTAACAAAAAGGGTCGCTTCGGTAATGTTTTTGTTTTAAAAGTGCGTCGTTTTGTGTCCTGCCGGAAAATTTTAGATTGATAAATTATATAATAACAGTGAAGTGAATAAGGAGAAATATAAAGATAAAATAAATATTTTTTTCCCAAAAGTGAAAAAAAACATAAAAAACAGAACCGATAATAAAGTTAAATGCCATATATAACTGTTAAGGTTAACAAATAAGAAAATGACAAAAACAAGATGTGCAGCCTCATTTGGAAAAATAGTTCCTTTTTTAAAGGAATCAGCTAATACATTGGCAGATTTTATTATAATAAAGGCAAAGACGGGTAATATAAGATAGTCGGCTATGTCGGATACTGCGGAATATTTGTACAAAATAGCCGCAGGTATCATGCAGCCTAGCACCTGATTTGATATCTGTTTTTTTTCAAGAAGTATAACAAGTGAAATCACAATACAAACCGTCATTAATGTAAGTGACAGAGTTTGAATTGTAAAACCGCTCTTCCAATAAAAAGCCGCAAATAAAGATCCCATAACCAATTCTATCGCCGGATATCTCCGGTGAACCTTTGCTCGGCAATAATGGCACTTCCCTTTGTTGAAAAGCCATGAAAAAACAGGGAACAGGTCGATTATGCCTAATTTGTGGTTGCATTTGGGGCAATGTGACGGTGTGAATATTAATTCTTCACCAAGCGGTATCCTATGGCTTGCCATAGTGGCAAAGCTGCCGAACAATAAACCGAACATAAAGGCCAAAGCCGTACCAAGTTGCCGATTATCAATAATTTCCATTTTGCCTTATATATAATTAGTGATTATTTAAAATTCTCGCCCACGACAAAAATAACCGATGCTCGCTATTTCAATTAAATAAATATATTGAATATTATTTTTTCTGTTCAAGTGCAAGTTGCTTGTGCTAGAGTGTTTTTGTACTTCACGTTTTATAGTGAATTTTTATATGTATAATGTTTGAACTTTTCAATGATTATTAAAAGGTGTTGAAAACTTAGAAGCCTCCCCAACCCTCTCCCTGCGGGAGAGGGTTGGGGAGAGGGCGATACATGCAGGTATAAAAAATACTTGCGAGTTTTTACCCCTCACAAAAACACTTCGTGTTTTTAACTCTCCCTCAAGGGGAGAGTAGTTTTTTAACTTTTGCAGAGGATTCTATACTTTATAACAAGGAAATTGTCGCAACTAATTATGTTACAGAGAATATTTAACTTTTTGCAAAAAATGTGTTACAATGTAAGTCTTGAACATAGGGTTGAACTATGAGATTATCGGACAAATACCGTAGTAAAGGTTTCTCTCTTGTAGAGTTGGGTGTATCACTTGCTATTATAGGCATGATAGTAAGCAGTGCCATGTCCGTAGCAATCACAAATGATTTTGATGTCAAAAAAAATGAAACCGAAGCTAAATTAAACAGGATAGAAGAGGCATTGGCAGGATATGTATCCTTGAACCACAGGCTTCCATGCCCTGCAAACGGTGCTACTACCATTGCAAACACGGCATTCGGTCAGGAGGGTGTCGTAGGACCTTCTGCGGCTCCTGCCATCTGCCCTAACTCAAACTTCACAGCAGGTACATGGAATAATATAGGGGTGGTTCCTGTTGATACTTTGCAATTACCCGATGATTTTATGTTTGATGGTTGGGGAAGAAGGTTTACATATGTGGTTGATAGAAAATACGCAAATAATGACGTAACTAACACATCCTGCCCCGATACAAGTACTAGATGTTTTGTAATGAGCAGCGACCCGACCATAAATATAAATCAGTCATCGGGACGACGCATAACCACAAATGCCGTATATGCTCTAATCAGTCACGGTGAAAATGGGCATGGTGCATTTACTAAGAACGGTAGTGCAACAAGGTTGAACGGCTTTCCGGTCGGCAATCCTTACAGAGATGCAACGGCATCCGCCGATGAGATAAATAACTCGCATCTTTCAAATGCGGGAGCTGAGGGAACGCATGATGAGGATTATGTCGTAAGAGAATATATCAGAGTTGATAATAAAGCTGCTGCTGCCGCCGCAAGGATATATTTTGACGATATCTTGCGGTATAAAGAAAAGCATGTTTTGGTTAAAGATGCAGGGGCAATAATATTTGACCCTATATGTGTCACTTCCGGTGATATAGTCGATAGTCCGGGTAATAATCAATGCACGGGGGCTTCGGGGGAAGATGATTGCGAATCATTTGCCGTAGAGATATATAAAAGGTGTTTAAAGTAAAATAGATTTGTAAAATGAATTATAAAAACAAGCAGTTTGGATTTTCACTAGTCGAGCTATCGGTGGTTCTTGCCGTAATAGGTCTTACCATAAGCGGAGCACTTGTTATTGCTACCAAAAAAACAATATCCGACAAGATAGAAGAAACTAATTATAAAATGGACAAGATTGAAAATGCAATGGACGCATATCTTGCACGCCACGGCAGGCTTCCTTGTACGGCAGACGGTAGTCTGGAAAAAAGTAATGTTGATTTCGGATGGGAAGATAATATACCGACAATCAACGGTGTGAATGGTGAATGTGACAAAAGTAACTACGATGATGCCGGTAGCGTTTATTACGGTGGCGTGCCTACCAAAGACCTGATGATATCAGATGAGTTCATGTTCGATGGTTGGGGAAGACGCTTTTCTTATGCTATAGATGCAAGGTTTGCCCATAACGGCCCTGATTTTCAGGGTAGTGGGGGTGATCCAGATTGTAGCACTGCAAGTCAAGGCTGCACGAACCCTCTTTGTGATGATTCGGGAGCAGGTGCGAACAGTGCTTGTTTTAGATATCAGGCCACCGGATCTATAACGGTTGAAGATGCATCTGGACAAGACCGTACTACTGAAGCGGTTTATGTTCTGATAAGTCACGGTAAGAACGGTTTAGGTGCATGGCCGAACTTTGGCGGTGCTACTTTAACCGCACCTACTGATGCGAATGAGCGTGAGAACGCTGGAAATGACGAGGGTGCTTTTGACACTACTTTCGTACAAAAAGATACAACAACCGCTTTCGATGATATTGTAAGATACCGTACAAAATGGCAGATAATGGAAAATGCCGATATGATAGATGACTTCGATATATGTATTTCCGCTAAAGATGTCGTTGAAGTTGCTAATGGCGGTACGGGTAACTTAACCGATTCATGCAGCGGAGTAGTTGATCCTTCCGTCTGTCAGGGACTTGCTGCCCAAGTCTGGTCATGGTGCCTTGATATGTGAGTAGCGGTAAAGATTATTTTATTGAACACTCCATGCTTATTGCGTAAATTCTTTCTTAACAAATATGTCCTTATGTATTATTGTTCTGTGCAATAATGAATTTCAAGGCTATTTTATGAAATATAAGCGTGTTTTATTAAAGCTATCGGGTGAATCACTGATGGGCAAAGGAAACTACGGTCACGACAGGGAAACCATTGAAAGGATATGTTACGATATAAAACAGGTGCATGAAAAAGGAATTGAGGTATGCCTTGTGGTCGGCGGAGGCAATATATATAGAGGAGTTTCTGCCGCAGCGATAGGAATGGAAAGGGCAAGTGCCGATTATATGGGAATGCTTGCAACCGTTATAAACGCTCTGGCATTGCAAAATGCTCTTGACGGAATAGGAGTGCAAAGTAGGGTGCTTTCGGCTATACCGATGACAACCGTATGCGAGCCTTATATCAGACGCAGAGCGGTAAGGCACATGGAAAAAGGACGTGTGGTGATATTTGCCGCAGGTACGGGTAATCCGTTCTTTACAACCGATACGGCAGCATCACTTCGAGCCGTTGAAATGGGCTGTGATGCTATGCTCAAAGGTACTCAGGTCGACGGAGTATATTCGGCAGACCCTAAAAAAGATAAAAAAGCCAAACGCTATGATGTATTGACTTATAAGGAAGTTCTGACTAATGATTTGGAAGTTATGGATGCCTCTGCCATATCATTGGCACGTGAAAATAAAATCCCGATTCTGGTGTTTTCTATTCATAGCAAAGGGGCTTTCGCAAAAACCGTTTCCGGTGAGGGAATATTTACAATAATCAGGGAGAAGAAATAATGTCACAAGTAAGCATAAATGATTTAAAAAAACGTATGGAAGGAGCGATTGGCTCACTGCACCATGACCTCAAAGGGTTGCGTACGGGTCGTGCTAATGCGGCATTGCTGGATCATGTTAGCGTTGAAGCGTATGGTTCGAAGATGCCGCTTGACCAGTTGGCTACAGTTAGTGTGCCGGAGGCAAGGTTGTTAAACGTACAGGTGTGGGACGCATCAAATGCTAAAGCCGTTGAAAAAGCCATTTCAAATGCGGGCTTGGGTCTTAATCCGCAAACTGACGGTAATGTTATAAGAGTGCCTCTGCCCGACCTGAGTGAGGAAAGAAGGAAAGAAATGGTGAAAATAGCCGGTCAATACGCTGAAAAAGCAAGGGTGGCAGTGCGTAACATAAGACGTGACGGTATGGACAACGCAAAGAAAATGGAAAAAGACGGCGATATATCAAAAGATGAGCAGCATGATATAGGTGAGAAAATACAAAAGCTTACAGATGACTTCATTAAAACTATTGATGATACTTTGTCCACAAAAGAAGATGATATAATGGCTGTTTAGTGTTGAGTGGTTTTATATTGAATAACGCAATGTTCTGTAAGCGGTAGAGTAATTAATATGACCTGACACCAACATTTAACACTGATAACTATATGATGAAGGCTGATAGAAAAATGGAAAATGAATTTCCTCCCGTTCATATCGCTATAATAATGGACGGCAACGGTCGTTGGGCAAAGCAGCGTAATATGCCGAGAATATCAGGTCACAAAAAAGGTGCGGAATCTGTCAGGGAGGCTATAGAAGCGTGTATAGAAAAATCTGTTTCCCACCTGACTTTATACGCTTTCTCATCAGAGAACTGGAGCCGTCCGGTAGATGAGGTGGAAGGGTTGATGGAGCTGCTTAACTATTATTTGGGTAAGGAGCTAAAGCAGTTAAACGAGAAAAACATCAAACTTAACATTATCGGTGACAGAACTCTTCTATCTGATAAAATAAATGCGAAAATACAACAAGCAGAAGAGCTGACAAAAGATAATAAATCGCTGTGCCTGACTATAGCCCTTAGCTATGGCGGTCGTCAGGAAATAGTGTCGGCAGCTAAAAAGATAGTAAGCAACGTAATAGAAGGCGGTCTTGATAAAGATAAGGTAGATGAGAAAGTTTTTGAAAGCTTCCTCTATACGTCGGGTATTCCTGATCCCGACCTTCTTATAAGAACAAGCGGAGAAAAACGCCTTAGCAACTTCCTTTTATGGCAGTTGGCATATACCGAGTTGTTTTTTATAGATGTTTTATGGCCAGATCTTAAAAAACAGCATATATTAGATGTTATAAATGATTTTACAAAAAGAGAGCGGCGTTATGGAAATTCCTAAAATATCTGCAAATCTGAAACATCGTATAATATCGGCTGCCATTCTTGCCCCGTTGGTTTTGTTGATATTGTGGACGGGCGGAGCTTTTTTCAGTACGCTGGTGGTGCTTATGGCGGTTATAATGTCGTTCGAGTGGAAAGGGATAGTTGATAACGTACCTGAAGGCGGCAAAAAACTTGATGAAAAACAGCAGAAAATATGGACGGCAACCGGTGTTATGTATGTTTCTGTATTTGCCTCAAGCCTGTTGTTGCTAAGAAATGTTGAAGGCGGTGAGGATCTGGTGCTTTTTATGCTGCTTTTGGTATGGTCTACCGATATTGCGGCGTATTTTTCCGGCAAATTGATAGGGGGGGCGAAAATATGCGTGAAGATAAGCCCTAATAAAACATGGGCAGGTCTTCTGGGCGGAATGGCTGCCGCAGCACTGATAGGGGGGATTGCCCATTTTATATTTAACGTACACAGTTTTACGGTAATGTTCATAGGCGGTGCATTGATGGCGGTTCTGGCACAGGCGGGTGACTTTTTCGAATCATGGGTGAAACGTAAATTCGGTGTTAAAGATAGCGGTAATATAATTCCGGGTCATGGCGGTGTTATGGACAGAATGGACGGATTTGTAACCGTTTCGACAGTGTTTGCGTTTCTGGTTCTAATAAATGGCGGTAGTTTCTTGCAATGATATCAGATGATGCACCGGATTCTATAACTATACTGGGTTCTACCGGCTCAATCGGTTGTAACACCGTAAAGGTAATAAGCGAGTCGGATAAAAAATATTCCGTGACGGCACTGACGGCTAATTCAAACGTAGAGCTTTTAGCAAAACAGGCAAAGGAACTAAGAGCAAAATATGCGGTAATAGCTGATGAGTCTTTGTATGGTGATTTAAAAAGACTACTTGCAGGTAGTGATATACAAGCATTGGCAGGATTCGGTGAGGTAGCAAACGCCGCCTCTATAAAAACTGATATAGTTATGTCGGCGATTGTGGGTGTGGCAGGACTTGTGCCTACTATGGAGGCAATAAAACAGGGAAGTAAAATAGCCCTTGCAAATAAAGAGTGCCTAGTCTGTGCCGGCGGTATCATGACCGATGCGGTAAAGCAATATAAAGCCTCCCTTATTCCTGTTGATTCGGAACATAATGCCATTTATCAGGTGTTCGATTTTGATAACCCGCAAAATGTTTCCAAAATAATACTTACAGCGTCAGGAGGACCTTTCAGGACTTATACCAAAGAACAGATGACCTCGGTTACGCCTCAGCAGGCATTAGCTCACCCTAACTGGGATATGGGCAGTAAGATATCGGTTGATTCGGCAACTATGATGAATAAAGGGCTAGAAGTAATAGAAGCATATTACCTGTTCCCCGTCGAAAAAGAGCAGATAGATGTTGTCATACATCCTGAGTCTATTATTCATTCAATGGTGGAATATCATGATGGTTCGGTGCTGGCACAGCTTGGCACTCCCGATATGTGTACGCCTATCGGTGTTGCATTGGCATGGCCTCAAAGGCTTAAGATAAATACACAAAAGCTTGACCTTACAAAGATAGGGAGCCTTACTTTTGAAGAGCTTGATAATAACAGGTTTGAAGCTGTAAAACTTGCTAAACAGGCATTGCAGGAAGGAAGCATGATGCAAATAGCATATAACTGTGCCAACGAGGTGGCAGTCGAACAGTTCCTGAATGGAAATATAGGATTCAACGATATAGTAAGAGTTACAAAATCAATAATGGATTCTGTAAAATCCGGTAGTTTACAGAATATTGATGACGTGTTATTAGTGGTAGACGAGATAAATAAAAAAACAACATCGCTAACAAGTAAAATCGTAGCTTGAGGTTTTGATTTTTTATAAATTTCGTTGTAAAGTTAAACTCCTTAAATTAAAAAAAGTTATAAATTATGGTTCAAAGTCACGCCGCATTAGAAACTTATCTGGCACCATTAAAAGAATTGTTCGAAGAAGATGGAGTCGCAGAGATATCAATCAACAGACCCGGAGAAGCATGGATTGAGAAGCGCGGCGATATGTACATGGTAGAGCTTCCGGAGTTTGATTTTGAGCATTTAAAAGGTCTTGCAAGGCTTATTGCACAATCAACTGAGCAAAAAGTAAGTGAGGAACGCCCGCTTTTATCGGCAACCCTTCCTAACGGATTTCGTATTCAGGTGGTGTTCCCTCCTGCAGCGGAACCCGGACATGTAATTATGTCAATTCGTAAAGGCTCTACACTTAACTGGAACCTTGATGACTATGAAAAAATGGGAGCTTTCTCGCACACGGCAGTAGATGAACAAGACGATCCGCATGATAAAGAACTATCTGAATTGCTTGATAAAAACGAAATAAAACAATTCATGATAAAAGCTATTCAGTATAAGAAAAACATTATCATAAGCGGTGGTACTTCAACAGGTAAAACGACATTTACAAATGCTTGCCTAAAGGCAATCCCTGCCGAAGAACGTCTTATAACCGCAGAGGACGCACGTGAGGTTATTCTTGATCAGCACCCTAACCGTGTACACCTTCTTGCCTCAAAAGGAGGGCAGGGACGTGCACAGGTAACTACACAGGATCTTATTGAAGCCTGCTTACGTCTGCGTCCCGACAGGATAATCGTGGGAGAGGTTCGTGGTGCCGAAGCATTCAGTTTTCTGCGTGCTATCAATACCGGACACCCCGGTTCTATTTCAACACTGCACGCAGATACGCCGCAGATGGCTATGGAGCAGTTAAAGCTAATGGTTATGCAGGCGGGGCTTGGTATGCCTCCTGCCGAGGTAAGGCAATATATCTCGCAGGTAGTTGATATTGTGGTACAGCTAAAAAGAAGCGGTAAAGTACGTCATATTTCGGAAATATATTTCAAGAACAGACACCGCAAAACGGAAGAGGAATAATGTCCGAATTATCAAGAGCATTCAGGAATTTTGTTGCAATATCATTTGTATTTTGCGTGGTTCTGGGTATTTGCCTGACGGTTTCTGCATTTTTAGTAGTAATACTGGTTGAGGAAGTAAGAAGCGTTAGGTTTACAGGTGATATTATCGCAGATGTCGGTTATTTCTGGGGGCGGTTCATAGAATATTGGAAAGTCTGGTGGGATAATAAATACACTTTAAAGCCACTTGACGGTATAGTGTTATCAAACGGTAATATAAGTAAGTTCTTTGTAATAAAACTTTTTGCCGCAACTATATTCCCTGTTATTTCGATGGGTACTCTTATATTAATATTCAGGGCGCCGTTAATGGACTGGCGACCTTTCAGGAAAAAAGAGTCATTACACGGTGATGCTAAGTGGGCAACCGATAAAGATTTAGAGAAGGCAGGCTTACGTGCTAAGAAAGGAGTGTTGTTAGGCAAGGATAATAAAGGGAACTTTCTGGTAGCAGGAGGCTTTCAGCACGCTTTGCTATTTGCTCCTACCGGTTCGGGAAAGGGTGTTGGATTCGTTATACCTAACCTGCTTTTTTGGGAAGATTCATGTTTTATTCACGATATTAAACTGGAAAACTATGAGCTTACAAGCGGGTGGAGAAAAGAAAAATTAAAACAGAACGTATATTTATGGAACCCTGCCGACTCAGACGGCATAAGCCATTGCTATAACCCTTTGCAGTGGATTAGCCTCAAGCCCGGACAGATGGTTGATGACGTACAGAAAATAGCTAACATATTGCTTCCCGATACGTCGGATTTTTGGGAAAGTGAGGCAAGAAGTTTATTTACGGGGATAGTGCTGTATTTGTGTGCCGTACCTGAGAAGGTACAGTCTTTCGGGGAGGTAGTCAGAACCTTGCGTAGTGACGATGTGGTTTATAACCTTGCGGTGGTGTTAGATACCATAGGAAAAGACATTCACCCCGTTTCATATATGAATATAGCTTCATTCCTGCAAAAGGCAGACAAAGAGCGTTCGGGCGTTATATCGACATTGAACTCCAAGCTAGAGCTTTGGGCAAACCCGCTAATTGATACCGCTACCGCTACAAGCGATTTTAATATCAGTGATTTTAAAAGGCAGCCTACGACGGTGTATGTAGGGGTGACTCCCGATAACTTAAAGCGTCTGCAACCTTTATTGCAGGTGTTCTATCAGCAGGCAACCGAATTCCTTGCCCGTTCCATACCCACCGCAGAGGATAAGTATGGCGTTTTATTTATGATGGACGAGTTTCCGACACTTGGAAAAATGGATCAGTTCAAAGCAGGTATAGCATATTTCCGTGGATATAAATTAAGGCTTTTCCTTATCGTACAAGATACCGAGCAGCTTAAAGATATTTATGAGGATGCGGGAATGAACTCGTTTCTTTCTAACTCTACATACCGTATAACATTTGCCGCAAATAACGTGGAAACGGCAGAACTCATCTCTAAAATGGTAGGTAACAAAACGGTTGAACAGGTTTCTGCGAATAAACCCAAGTTCCTTGACCTTAACCCCGGTGCACGTTCCCTGCACGTTTCGGAAACACAAAGAGCCTTGTTACTTCCACAAGAGGTTGTGAGTCTGGATAGAGATCTTCAAATACTTCTGATAGAGGCAAGCCCTCCTATAAAATCTAAAAAGATAAAATATTATAAGGATTCTTTCTTCACTAAGAGGTTATTACCGCCGATATTTGTTCCGACACAAGAACCTTATGACCCTAGAAAACACGGCAAAAAAGCAGTTCAGGAACAACAGGAAGTGCAAGAAGAGGAGCAAGCGGCTTAGTATTTCGAGTCACCGTCAATATACCCTTCTTCATATTCTTCCTCATCAAGCCCGTCTAATTCGGCTAAGTCATCAAATAACTCGGAAATTGAATTTCCCCCACGTTGCTGATTATATAAGGTTTTGTCAACACAAGCGTTAAAAATATCAGTAGGGTTGTCATCGGCTATAAGCTGAGTGTAGCATACTGTTAAGGTTGTATTAAACTCGCTTCCGTCAAATAAAGCGATAGTTTCAGAGGATATGTTATCTATTATACGGTTTATTATAACGTCTTTGGCACTTTGTGTATTACAATCAAGTAAAACCAGACCGATTACCTCGTTTTCAATATGTGCCGCAATATCCTCATTACGGCATGTTTTCTTAATAATGTCCGTGTATTTATTTATAACTTTAGATACGGTCATTTCATCATGCTTTGCAAGCTTTGAAAAATTATCTATTCCAAGTGTTACGAATGTGACTTCAATAGGATCTTCGGCAATAAATTTATAGGCAGTGTTATATGCGTGCATTAAAGTGCTGATATCATTAGAACCACGCCCGTTCATTTCAGAGGCTATCTCATTTTTTAGCTCCTCAATTTTCTTGGTAAGCCTTATATCCCTTAATAATATCTCATAATCCTGAACTGTCGGATTTTTAGATGTTAGATAAAATATCTTCATGCTAACTTCTATTTTTTTGCCGTTCTTATTTTTTACCTGAAAATTAGGTATCTTTCTTGCAACCGAGGCAAAATCATATGAAGGATCTTCAAACTCAATATTTTCTTCGAGAGATTCATTTATCCTTTCGGGTAAAAGTGAAGCAATCCTGCCTCCGACAAGTTCTTCGGGCTTATATCCTGTTAATTTTTCCGCAGCAGGGTTCATACCGACAACTTCAACAACTTTATTATTGTTATGCTGCCTGATGGTTATTAGTGCGTCACCCTTCCTTTTAGCTGATAATGTAGTTTCCATTTATTAATCACTTTATCTTTAATTAAGCCGGATTAAGCCTGCATCGTTGATATTTTAGTGCATTTGAATTGCAGAACATCTTTCACCAAACTAACTGTTACAACGCCACCTTTAGATAATTTTCCGAATAATATCTCATCTGCCAGCGGTTTTTTAATCTGTTCGTTTATTATTCTTTCTAAAGGTCTTGCACCGTTCTTCGAGTCATAGCCGTTTTCGGCAAGGTGTTTCCTAACCTTCTTATTCATCTCTATCTTTACCGCTTTATCCGCAAGTTGCAACTGCAAATTAAGTATAAATTTATCTACTACTTTTTCAACTACCTTAGGAGATAGCGGTGTAAACGGAATTATAGCATCAAGCCTGTTCCGAAATTCGGGAGAGAATGTTTTATTTATAACATCGGAATCCTCACCGTTTCTATCAAAGCGACCGAATCCCATAGGTGCTTTGCTTACTTCCTCCGCACCGGCATTGGTGGTCATTATTATTATACTGTTGCGGAAATTCAAATTCTTGCCGTTATTATCGGTTATTCTTCCATAATCCATCATCTGCAACAAAAGGTTGTATATGTCGGGGTGAGCTTTTTCTATCTCGTCAAATAATATTACCGAATAAGGGTTTTTTTCTATAGCCTCGGTCAATATACCGGCTTTGTCATAACCTACATATCCCGGAGGTGCGCCTATTAACCTTGCTATCGAATGCTGCTCCAGATATTCCGACATATCTATTCTTACCAGCTCCATATCCATTATAAGTGCAAGCTGTGCCGCAAGTTCGGTTTTCCCCACCCCTGTAGGGCCTGAAAATAAATAACTGCCCATCGGTTTGATATTGTCCCTAAGACCTGCTCTTGACATTTTTATAGCGGTAGATAAAGACTCAATCGCAAGATCCTGTCCGAATATTATTTTCTTTAAACATGATTCGAGTTTCCTTAACTTTATACTCTCGTCCATTCCTACGTTGCGGATAGGGACTTTTGCTATTTTCGCAACTATGTTTTCAATATCGGATACACCTATTACCGCTTTCCTTTTTTCTTTCGGTGCAAGCTTTTGATGTGCGCCTGCTTCGTCTATTATATCTATTGCCTTATCAGGCAATCTTCTATTGCTGATATAGCGTCTTGAAAGGTCCACCGCAGATATGATAGCATCTTGAGTATAAGAAACACCATGATGTTCTTCATAGTAAGGTTTTAAACCCTCAAGTATGGAAATACACATATCCCTTGTCGGCTCTTCAACGTCTATCCTTTGAAAACGTCTTATCAATGCCTGATCTTTTTCAAAGTGGCTGTGATATTCCATATAAGTTGTAGAGCCTATACATTTGAACTCGCCCCTTGCTAAGGCCGGTTTTAAAAGATTGCCGGCATCTAAAGAGCCGCCGCTTGTAGAGCCGGCTCCTACTATGGTGTGTATTTCATCAATAAATATTATGGCATGGGGTAATTTTTCTATTTCGGCAATTACAGATTTTATCCTTTCTTCAAAGTCACCGCGGTATTTTGTACCGGCAAGTAACGACCCCATATCCAGAGCGAATATAACCGCTTTTTTCAAAATCCCCGGAACCTGCCCCTTCGATATTTTTAGTGCAAGACCTTCTACAAGAGCGGTTTTCCCCACACCGGGTTCACCGACAAATAACGGGTTATTCTTGGTTCGCCTGCATAGAATTTCAATCGTCCTTTGCACCTCTTCTTCCCTGCCGATAAGAATATCTACCTTGCCGGCCTCTGCCTTTTTGTTCAGGTTAATACAATATTGTGACAATGCGCTGTTATTATCTTTTTCGGTATTTACGGTAGACGGCGATACGGTAGGCTTAGGTTCATGTGCCTTCTCAAAAAGCTTTTTCGGAAATTCATCAAACAAGCCCTGCTCGTCATCGTTATAATCATCACCCTCGTCAGCGAATTTAATCACACCGTGCGATATATAGTTAATTACATCAAGATACGTAATTCCCTGTCCCTTTAAAAAAAAGACGGCATGTGATTCATGCTCGCCGAACATCTCTGCCAATACGTTCGCACCCGTCACTATCTTGCTGTTAGCCGAATGTGCATGTATCGCCGCCCTATGAATTACTCTTTGGAAACCGGCAGTGGGCTTTACGTCCGTGTTGTTCTCAACAACTAACGCCTCAAGGTCATTGCCTAAAAAATGCTTTAACTCCTCGCATAATGAAGGAAGGCTTCCCCCACACCCGTTAAGTACTGCACATGCGTCCGGATCTTCAGTCAATGCCAGCAATAAATGTTCTAAAGTAGCGTATTCGTGCGAACATTTATGAGCCAGCGTTAATGCTCTGTGCAAACTTAATTCAAGGTTTTTTGATAGCATTACTTTCGCCCCTTCTAAGTGATATGTTAAGAGTTATTCCACTTTCAAATGCACTTTCGTTAGCAAATAATATCTTTGTCTCTGCAACATCCTTGGTATAATTCTTCAATATGATGCGGTCGGTCTTGGAAAATATTTTTAATTCGTTTGATATCTGTTTGTTGTCTTTGTGGAAAACTTCCGATAACAGGTAATATACAAAACTGTTAGACTCATTTTTATTACCTGTTTCGTTCTTTATAATAATGTCATAGAAAGAAGGGTAATGTGAGCTGTAATGAATATTTTTTATAATATTACTTATACATTCTGAAAATTTATTTTTATCATAATTCATAATATAAACACTCAATCTAAGTATATCCCAGAACCAATTATAACCAACATTCCTTACTAAATTGTTAACGTGGTTCATGATAATTTAACCGAGACTAAAAAGACTCAGGCTTCGTTGACACTATTGAGACTTCTGCAGAATGACATGTTCAACCACTAAACTTATAGTTGTGAAAACAATTAACCGTACATACCGATGATAAATCCGCATACTAATTGAATAATCAATATGCACAACACTTTAACGAATAATGTATATTTAAACAATCGTTATACAACTCTAGGTAGTTAAAAGCGGCATCTATAAGCCTTATTGTAATAAAAATGTTAGTAATTTATTAAGGTTTTGAATGTATAATGATTTTAGATTTGAAATAAAATTTCATTTTTTGGTTTAGGGGATAAATGCAAGCAAAAAAGAGAATTTTATCTGAAGTTGATATTGATGCACTGCTAAAAAGTCCGAAAGATATCAAGTTGGATATAATAAAGAAAATAGGTAAATATTATACCGCAGGCAGTTTTTCAGATGAACAAAAAAAGGCCGCCGAGAAGATAATATCTACCATCGCCGATAGTGAGTCGGATGAGCAGGTCAGGCAGGCTATGTCCGAGTCCATCAAAAATTCTAATGACATTCCTCATAAAATAGTAATGCATCTGGCGGAAGACGTTACTATCGTATCCATACCGGTATTGGAATTTTCTCCTGTTCTTACAGATGAAAACCTTATCTATATAATACAAAAAACAGATGACATTGAAAAAGAAAAAAGCATTTCTAAAAGGGTTAATGTTTCGCAAGTAGTATCAAATGCCCTGATAGATAAGAAGCATGAGCCTGTTATAGTAACATTGCTGCGTAATAAAAGCTCACGTGTGCCTGACAAGGGTTATGAGGATATCATAAAAATCTTTGCCCATAAAAAATCAATTATGGAAGAAGTCATGCAGCGTCCTAAAGTGCCTTTATATATAGTACGTGATGCTGCTCGAAAAATGTCGCCGGATAATACGAATGATACGGTAGAGAATAATGCCGACATGGAATATAACAGCTTTATAAAGCGAGCAAGGGAAAAAGGTATTAACGATGATATAATGCCGATTTATGCTTTATGTAAGGGAAGTTTTAAGCTGTTTAAATTATGTGTGGCAAGAAATATTTACATACCGGTTGTAAATATTTCAAAGCTACTTAATAATGACGAAAGCGGTGAAAAATTCGATATCATATATCAAAGGGCAAACCTGCCGGAGAAACTTCATAGTTCTAGCAAGGTACTGTTTTTGGTATTAAGGGATTTCAGTGAAGATATTGATACCGAAATATCAAGCCTGACTGAATCGGAAGCTAAAAGAGTAATAAATAATATGATAATGCTCGCAGAAGAAATGGATGTTACCGAAAATCTTGAGTATCTGGTGTCATTAATCAATATTGGGGTAAATAAGTAATTAAAGCCTGAGGAATAAAAGTTTGTTATGAGTGCAGAAAAAAATATAGTATCTCATGTAGATATTGAATTGCTTTTAAATAGTCCTTTAGAAGCAAAAATAGACGTAATAAAAAAAATAGGTAAGTATTACACTGAGGGAAGTCTGTCCATTCAACAAAAAGAGGCTGTAGAAAGAATACTAAGTACACTTATAAAAGAATCCGATACTCAGGTTAAACAAGGAATATCCGAGTCTATAAAAAGTGCGTCAAACGCTTCAAATGAACTTGTTATGCAGTTGGCTCAGGATATTGATATTGTTGCAATACCTATATTGGAATTCTCAAAAGCCTTAACCGATGAAAACCTAATCTATATAATAGAAAGAACCGATGACATTGAAAAACAAAAAATCATATCAAAACGTGAAGCGGTTTCAGAGGGTGTTTCGGAGGCACTTATACATAAAGGACATGAAGACGTTGTAGTTACTTTATTAAATAACAAAGGAGCTGCAGTTTCAGAAGACGGATATAAAGAGATAGTTGAAAAATTCCCTGAGGTAAAGAATATCCTTGGTTCAATAAAACAAAGGGCAAAAGTACCTTTAAGTATTCTCAAGACCGTTAAAGAAAAGCTTATTGTAGAGGGTGATGAACAAGATATTGATAATAAGAAATCCAAGCAAGATGTCGATAAGGAATATTACCAGTTTACGCAAGTTATCAAAAAACGTGGTGTGCAGGATAATATAGCTCCGATTTATGCTTTATGTATGGGTAACATAAAGCTTTTCGAAACATGTGTTGCAAGAAAGTTAAAAGCACCAGTTATGAATGTCAGAAAAATACTGGATAGTGATGCATCAAATAGTTTTAGTGAACTTTATAAAAGAGTGGGACTGCCGGATAACCTGTTTGATTCTACCGAAACACTACTTTGTGTTCTCAATAACCTTAGCGAAGAGCTTCCGGGTACAGGTGTAAAGCTCTCGGACAGGGATTCAAAAAGAATCATCACAAATATGCTTATGTTCGATGAAGAGGAAGGCGGTATAGAAAATATCGAATATATAATAACCCTTATAAAAAGCACCGTAGAAGGGAATGGTTAAGACGATTGCTTTTTAGCGTCCGGTTTCCTTATATAAAGAGGAGAGATAATTTTCGGATAATCATTAGCCTTGAATTTTTTATATGCGGCATATGCTATAGATACCGATTCAGATGCTGCGTTCTTGTTAATGATTTTATAATCGCAGTTATTTTCCGACAGTATATCCGCTACAAGCATACTGCCGTTACCGGTTAATATGATTTCATTGTTTTTATTGAACTTGATTATTTGGTCGTAGCTAATTAATTCCGGTTCGGTCAGAGGTTCTAGATTTGTGCCAAAAAGCTGTGTATATAGCTGCTTCCTTTTGGCATCTAGTACGACAAGTATATCCCTTTTGTTATTTTTAAGGTCAAGCTGCATGGCAACAGACTCAAAGCTTGTGACAGGTACTATAGGCGTTCCGGTTACAAGGTTAATACCCTTTACACCCGATAGCCCTATCCTGACACCCGTAAAGCTACCCGGACCTATATTTACCGCTATAGCATCTAGCTCTTTATAATTAGTGCCGCCGTTTTTTAGTACGGTCCGGATTAGCGATATCATTTGTTCGGCTTGTTTGCCGGACTCGGTCTGAGTAATTTCACAGGCAATATTGCCGTCTTTTAGCAGTGAAACGGAACAGTCGCCGTGAGTAGTGTCTACAGAAAGAATTTTCATATTGTATAAAGAACAAAAAATAAAAATTGGAAAATAGTATAGTTTTTATATAGTAACGTATAATTAATTTCAATCAGAGTATTTTTCATGGCGTTTTCAAACAAAAAATGTGTTCCTTGTGAAGGGGGAGTCAAGCCGTTATCTCAAAATGAAGTAAAGAAGCTTTTAAGTGAAATCGAAGGCTGGCAGACAAATGCCGAATTTAATTCGATTCTAAAAGATATCAAATTCAGGAATTTTGAACAGGCATTGGAATTTGTCAATAAAGTAGGAAAAATAGCGGAAGAACAAAACCATCACCCCGATATTAAAATGGGCTGGGGATATTGTAGTATAACCTTGCAAACCCACTCCATAGGCGGTCTGCATGAAAATGACTTTATTGTTGCAGCTAAAATAAACGAGATAAAATAGTGGAACTTATTGAGATAAAACCTGAAGAATATAATGTTCAAACGGACATAGTATATGCTACCGACAGGAACGTTACCGGCAAAGCTATATATAAGAACGGTTACTGTTTTTTACACACGGATGCGGCGGCGGCTTTAAAAAAAGCCTCAGAATTTGCAAATAAAATAGGTTATAAAATAAAAATATTCGATGCATTTCGACCCCTTGAAGCCCAATGGGCATTATGGAATAAATTTCCCGACCCTGAATTTGTTTCAGATCCACAAAACGGTGTTACCCCTCATTGTAGAGGTATTGCGGTTGATATGACGCTGGTTGATGCTAATTTAAAAGAGCTTGATATGGGAACGGAATTTGACGCTTTTACTCCGCTGTCACATCACGGAAATCAGGAAGTTAGTATTGAAGCACAAAAAAACAGATACGTTTTAATGGGAATAATGGCGGTGTCCGGTTGGAAGCATAATCCTAACGAGTGGTGGCACTATCAGCTACCTTTTCATGAGAAATATAAAAAATATACTGATATTGAAGCAAAAACTTGTATAATTTAATAATATGTTAATAAAGTTTGTTTATTGTGTTTATTGTGGGTATTATATAGTTTCTTAGCATAAAGATTTAAAGCCCGCTTTAAAAAGGTAAATCTGTTTTTATTGCTAGAGCGAAATAAATATTGTAACATAAGGGTGTTTTAATAACTCACATTTATATTAAGAAAGGTAAATCTTAATGTTTTTTAAAAAAAAGAAACAAGACGAATCAATCGCAGCGAGTAAAAACTGGTATGAGGACAGATATCAAACTGTTGTTGTACAAAGAAACTTTCTGGTCATTTTAATATTGATATCAACTGTCGGGATTATTATATCTACCCTCGGTATCATTGAGGTTACCTCAAGCAAGAAAATAGAACCTTTTGTTATCGAGATTGAGGAAAAAACCGGTATAACTAACGTTATAAGACCTTTCCTGCGTGAAAGAATCGGTCAGGAAGAGGCTCTGAAGCGTTACTTCCTATTCCAATATGTGCAGGCACGAGAAGGTTATAACCCATCCACATATAAAGATGATTACTATAAAAAGGTAAGGCTTTTATCGAACCAAGCGTCTTATACCTCTTTCAGGGAAAATTTGAGATCCGGAGAGATAGACGATATACAATCATCGATACGGTCGCGTGGCTCAAGAAGGGATATTGAAGTATTATCAATCAATGACAGGTCGAATTTGAATCTCCAAAAAGGTAAAGATAAAAACGTGGTTATGACTTATCTTGTTAATTTTAAGGCAACAACCACAGTATCAAGGGGCAAGACCTTAACGAGAAGATATAGTGCAATAATAGATTTTCAATTTGAGGATCTTGAAAATACATTAGCGGAACTAAGTATCAATCCGTTAGGATTTCAGGTAACAAGATATGCCGTAAACCCTGATACTTATTATGAGACCGAGGATGTTTTGAGTACTGTTCCGAGTGAATCTGCGGTCGGTCAATAATTAAGAGATGATTTTATAAATTATATATAACTTAGCGTGAAGGTGAAAAAAGGATGAAAAATAATATATATAAATTTTTAATCATAGTATGTGCTGTTTTTTACAGTGATTCGGTCGCATACGGTAAAACACCTATAACTACGGATAGTAGGATAAAAACCTTTGTCTATAATGAGAACGAGGTTTTTCATGTTACGGTGCAGTACGGATACCAGTCTAATATAGAGTTTGCTAAGAATGAAGAAATAGAAACTATTTCAATAGGTAATAACTATTCTTGGAAAATAACTCCTGTTGATCGCCGCCTGTTCATAAAGGCTATAGAGGGTGATGCACAGACTAATATGACCGTAATAACCAACAAGAGAACTTATCAGTTCGAGTTACAGTCTAAATATCCCGATGATAATCTTGATGAAGATCTTGTGTATGTGGTACGCTTTTTCTATCCTTTAGAAGACCTTGATAAACCGAAGGTCGAAATTGTCGATATGAACATGGATATCGGTAAATATACGCCGGAAACAGTCGAGGTGTATCAGCCGGTTGTAAAAAAAGAAGAATATAATTTTAATTACACCTTGACGGGACCTGAGGATTTTGCTCCGGTCAAGGTATTTGATGACGGTCAAAGTACATATTTACAATTCCGTAACAATAATGCCGTAGTTCCTAAGTTGTTTACGGTTTCAAATGACGGAAAAGAAGAAAGAGCCACCTATTCCAGAGAGGGAGATTATATCGTAGTAAAGCAGTTAATCGATAGACTGGCGTTAAGGATGAATGACGATGTTGTTTATATTTATAATGAGGGGTAATAAGTGTTAGTAGGTAACAACAATAATAATATACCTGACGATGATGATTATGATTCTAATTCTAATATCGGCAAGGGTGATTATGAAGAGCAAATCAATACGGTAAATGTTGATAACCTAGATGATGATATTGAAGTTCAGGAGGAGGCTTCTGCACTAGCATCAACTCCCGGCAAGAACATATTATTACTTGGTGTCGTATTAATAGGTAGTTTATATCTTGTATATAATCTTGTATTTAAACAAACCGATGAAGAGATAAAAGCGAAAAAAATACAGGAAGACATAAAATCACAACCCGTTAAAAATGCAGTCAAACCAACGCAGGATTCCGACGGCATTCAGTTGAACGTAGGTGTTGCACAAGCACCTGAACTCCCCAATTTTGAAGATGAAATATCTCTGGTAGATGATAGCAAAATGAACATGCCTAAAGGTGATGGCTTTAGTGACGAAGATAGTGATAAAAACATTTTCGAACAGTGGCCTACCTTCAATCAGAATCAGACTAATGATCAAGAGTTTGATCCTGAAGGGTGGAAGGAAATTACCGTACAAACAGAACGACCGACAGGTGCCGGCGGTATATTACCTCCTACCATGGAAGTAAAGGCATCAGTCCCTGCCGTACCTGTTGTAGCTCCGGCTACTACATCGATTACTTCAAGAGTTGCAAGGACACCTGTGCAGGTCAACGTAGGAGGTCCTACTCCTGAAGAGATTGCTGCAAAAGAATCAGCTAAAAGACGTCAGCCGATGTTGACGATAGGCGGTGGAGGAGGAGGCGGAGCCGGAAACGCAAGTACACGGCAAAAAGAACTGGATGAACTGTTAAACGGTGATTTTGAAATGCAGCTAACTTCTGCCGATAAAACCAAGGCGGCACTGATCGGTAATACCGATAATATGATAGCTCAGGGAAAAATGATTGATGCTGTTTTGGAAACGGCTATTAACACTGACCTTGAAGGTATGATAAGAGCTATAATAAGTAGAGATACTTATGCCGAATCCGGTAGAAATATATTAATTCCTAAAGGATCAAGGCTTATAGGTAATTATACCGTTCCCGATGAGGGAGCCGGAAGGGTTGTAATTGAGTGGACAAGGGTTATAAGACCGGACGGTATTGATATAATGATAGATTCACCGGGAACAGATAAAATGGGAAGGGCAGGTATTCCGGGGTTTGTTGACTACAAATATTTTGATATAATCACTAATGCTCTATTATTGAGTACTTTATCAATAGGAACTTCACTGTTAGTTGATGATATTAACGAATCGCAACAGCAGACCTCAACTTCAACTACAAACACCGATGGAAGTACCACTACTTCTAATACGGGAACAACGACAGATGCTGCGGTACTTTCGTCTGTTAGTGATATTAGCGATATTGCCGATAGTATAGCCGAGGGATTGTTAAATGACAAACCTACCGTAATAATTCAGCAGGGGGTCAGAATAAAAGTGTTTGTTAACCGTGACTTACATTTCCCTAACTCCGCTGCAAATAACATTACATTTGTACAATAACAATATTAATGTAATATAGGGTCGCTATAGTATTTAACCTTTTAAATAAGGCATTTGTTTATGCGACCGAACATATTGTTCCCGTTATTTGCAGATGTTTCCAATCTAGCCGGTATCGGTAGTAAAACAAGGAGCATCTTCAAGCGTATCATCGGCGATAAGGTAATCGACATATTGTACCACTACCCCAAAAGTGCCGTAGACAGGAGATATATGCCTTCGGTCGGGGACATGAAAGAAGGAGATGTGGTAACGGTAGTAATAAAAGTTGATGACCATATTCCTCCGGCAAGAGCATATGATAAAAGTTCTCCTTATAAAGTACGCTGCTATAATGAAACCGGTTTTGTAACTTTGCTATTCTTTAATGCATATCCGAACTATCTTAAGAAACTCCTACCTGTAGGGCAGACAAGGGTTATAAGCGGTAAGATTGATAAATTCGCAGGTGAAATACAGATAGCTCACCCCGAATATATAGCCCCTGTAAGCGATATAGATAAAATCAGGATTGTTGAGCCTGTCTACCAGCTATCTTCCGGTATAGGCAGAAAAACCCTCATGAAGGCTATGCACGATGCTTTAAAACGAGTAATCCCGTTGCCCGAATGGATAAGTGCAGACTATTTACAACGCAATAAATGGGATAGCTGGGCAAATTGTATAATTAACATGCATAAACCCACCGAACCTGAAGATATACTGCCCGATTCAAAAATAATGTGCAGGCTGGCATATGATGAATTACTGGCAAACCAACTGGCACTGGCTATCGTCAGAAAATATGTAAATAAAACCGGTGGCGTTTCAATGCGGGGTGACGGTAGTTTAAGAAAGCAATTATCCGATAGCCTGCCTTTTGAACTGACGGCAGGGCAGATTCAGGTAATCAAAGAGATAAATGACGATCAGGAGTCAGACAGCCGTATGATGAGGCTATTGCAGGGCGATGTGGGTAGCGGAAAAACTGTTGTGGCATTAATGGCGGCGTTAAATGCAGTAGAGGCAGGAAAGCAGGTGGCCGTTATGGCTCCTACCGAAATACTGGCATTGCAGCATATGAAGTGGATAACACAGGTTACCGAGGGTATTAATTGTAATGTCCGTCTGCTAATCGGTAAAACAAAAGGGAAAAAACGTGAGGAAATAATTAACGACCTAAAAGGCGGAAAGATAGATATAATTATCGGTACGCATGCATTATTCCAAGATGCGGTGGGATTTAAAGATTTAGGGCTGATTATTATAGATGAACAGCACAGATTCGGTGTAGCACAGCGTATGTCATTAGCCGCAAAGGGGCAAAATGTTGATGTGTTGTTAATGACCGCAACTCCTATTCCAAGAACTCTTACCATGACATTATATGGCGATATGGAGTGTTCAAGGCTTACAGATAAACCTAAAGGGCGGAAAATGATAGATACACGCATAGTTCCGGCTGCAAAAATAGATAATATAGTTGAGAGGCTTTGGAGTGTAATAGACAGAGGTGAAAAAATATATTGGATATGCCCCCTTATAGAAGAATCGGAAATGACGGGGCTGGCTAATGTAGAAGAGCGGTTTAAAGCACTAAGCAAGATATTTAAAGGTATGGTAGGCATGGTACATGGACGTATGGACGCACAAGAGCGTGAAAAAACCATGACGGACTTTAAAGAGGGTGACATAGACATACTGGTAGCAACCACCGTAGTGGAAGTGGGGGTGGACGTACCCGATGCTACCGTAATAATCATTGAACATGCCGAAAGGTTCGGGCTGTCACAATTACATCAGCTAAGAGGCAGGGTGGGGCGAAATGATAAGCAGTCTAGTTGCGTGTTACTATATCACGATTTGGGAGATATATCGGTCAAACGTCTAAAAATAATGCGGGAAAGTAATGACGGTTTCTATTTATCCGAAGAAGACCTGAAAATAAGAGGCGGAGGCGATGTTCTGGGAACAAAGCAGTCAGGATTGCCGGAGTTCAAAGTCGCAGACCTCTACACCCATATGGATTTACTAAGAGATGCCAATAAAGATGCCGCATATATAATGGAAACAGACCCTAAATTACAGTCTGAAAGAGGCAAGTCATTGGGAATGCTGCTTTATCTATTCGGTTTTGAAAAACAAGTTTCTTACATTGAAAAAACTAAAGAAACTACATTTGCTTAAATTGTACTTTTTATTAAACATTTTGTTTTAAATGTGATACAATTGTGTATGTTTAGAACGTTTTGTTCTGAAATATCTGACCATATTAAAAAAGGTTAGTACATGATGTTTAGATTAAAATTCGGTTCAAGCAGAGGTTTTAGTTTCACTGAGATGTCTGTGGTTTTAGCGTCGGTTTCTGCAATAGTAGTAATGGCTTTGGGTGGTTCTGCGGTTCTGAATAAGACAAAAAATAATAATGTACTTTCCCAAATATCTAAATTTTCTACAGCCGTTGAAAAATTTGAGAAAGAATATAAAGCCCTTCCGGGAGATATAGCAGATGTTAGCTCATTGCCGAACGCAAATCCCGGCAACGGTAACGGTGTTATTGATACCGAGGCTGAGGCAATCGGGTTTTGGCATCATTTGTCGGTTGCAGGGCTTCTTCAGGGGAGATATGACGGTAGCTCGACTTATACACCGGGCAAAGGTGTCCCTTCCGCAGATATTGAAGGTGGGGGATATAAAGTAAGGCTGACCGGCACGATTACTTCGGGTAATATTTCCGAACAGGCAATAGCAATTGAGCTTGCAGGTTATAATCATTTAGATAGTAATAATACGCTTGCCATAATAACCGCCGAGGATGCAAAGTCCATAGATGAAAAGCTCGATGACGGAAACCCTCGTAAAGGAATAGTACTTGCTGAGGGCGACGGTACGGATTGTATTAATTCCGACGGAAAATATAATGTTTCTATGAAAACGGCTTCATGCCGTTTAATTTTTATTATAAGAGGTAGTAAGAATATAGATATGGAACCTGTAACGGGTAGTTGTAACGCACTTGGACTTACAAGGCAGAAAAGCGATCCTTCACAAACATGTCCTGACGGATATGAGGGTTCGATAATAGAAACTTGCCGTGTAAGTGAGGATAATGTCGGTAGCTGGGAAGTTATGGATAGAAAATGCGAAGAAGTAAAATGTAGTGATGGAGGTTTATTCGGAGATACAAGACGCTTGAGCTGTATAAATAATATGGTCGGAGCGGGAATTCTGCAAAGATGTAATGAGAGCGGTGTATGGGAGATAGAAAACGAAGATTGCTCGGTAAAGGATAGTAGTCCGTGCAAAAATAACGGTGAAGTTAGAAAGACACAGGCGTGCGGTCTCGGTCAGGAAGGATATTTACTTCAAACCTGTACGGACAACAAGTGGGTTAACACTGACGATTCATGCTCACCTACCCAATGTGATTTTAAAGATATAGGTGTATCGGGCAATTCGGGATTAAGTTGTGGAGCGGATTATATAGGAGCGGTAAAAGAAGTTTGTACTATTTCAGGTAGTTGGGAAGTAACTTCGGTAGGTTCGACATGTGTTCCCGACTATAGCGGTTCATGTACTGTCGGTGATACTAAAGATATAGGCTGTCCGAGAGGCAAGGTCGGAAAGCACACACTGATCTGTATGGACGCACAAGCTCCGGATCCTGATTATTGGACTACATTAATAGATACCTGCTCCCCAATTATATGTGACGGAGGTGAATACGTAGGTTCATATAGGGTAAAAGAAGGAGCCTACTGTGATAACGGGGCTAACGGCACGATAACAGAATATTGTAATGCGAACGGTGTATGGAAGCCGGCTAGTAATAATTGCACAAGCGGTATATGTAATGCTACAAATGATCTGGTCGGAAACGCTTACTGGCCTGCAACCCCAAAAAACAGTATAGCACATTCAGATAGGTGCAATGAAGGTTATCATGTTATAGGAACGGCTCAGAGAAGATGTAATGCTGATGAAACATGGGGTGATGTTATCGTACCGTGTGAAAGAATAGTATGTAATGCAGGAAAGGCAGTTAACAGTACCGCCTCTACGGGTGATGATGCTACTTATCCTCAGACATTTGCCGGTGAAGATGATATTAAGGGGCAATGTGATACCGCTAACGGCTATGAAGGTAGTCCGGTTGCGGATTGCTCAATTGAAGGCGTATGGGTAAATGAAAGGCTTTCTTGCAGAAAATTTTGTCCCACAAAAACTATTAATAACGCAACGTACGATAAGACTTTTAGTGGAAAAAACGGTGTTAACGGAAAATGCGATACAGGTTACTCGGGTTTTCCGACGATGGATTGTGATTCCGACGGTAACTGGGTAAATCAGATTGGAGCCTGCACACCTGATTACGTACCTGAAACTCATTGTCAGGTTGCCGTTATAAATAATGCCAGATATCCTAAGACACCGGTTAGTACAAATAATGTTACAGGTGTTTGTAACGAAGGATATAACGGATCTCCTCTTATGAATTGTGATAAATCAGGTCAATGGGTGAACGAGAGAAATGCATGCACTCCAAATATTGACTACGACAAAGTTACTATTTCGGATATGGTGATGTGGTTTGACGCACAAGACGGCAATACGGTTTTCAAAAATACTAATTGTACGGGTAAAGCAAATCCCGGAGGGGACAGGATTGCTTGCTGGAAAGATAAATCAGGTAATAATTATCATGCCAAACAAAGTGATACGTCGCTTAGACCTTTATATACAAGCAAGTCGCAAGGAAAAAACGGTTATCCGACTGTAAGGTTTAACCAGAATCTCTTATATTATCCGTATAAAAGTTATACCGCAGGTTTCTCGCTTTTTGTGATGCATAAGGAAAACAAGTATCAATATTCAGGTATTGGTTCGAGCAAATATATGACGCTTATAGGATCTAACGGCGATGTTGAGGATGACTCGGTATGGCTAACGTTTGATGCTAGTCCGTCCAGATTAATGCTATATAGAGGAAAAGACAAAACAAGGTATGTGTTCGGTCATCAGTACCGAGTCGGTATACATAATATTTCCGTAGTATCATACGATGCCAATAGAATTTCATACTATAGAAACAGTTCTTATAAAGGCGGCGGTACAAACCCTGCTACTAAGAATAAATTAACTCAATGGGGACCCGGAGGCATAGGAGGCTGGAAAGTCGGTTCGGTATTTACTGAAGTTTATTACGGAGATATCGGTGAGATAGTTCTGTATGATGATAAACTTAATAATAAAGAAAGGAATACCGTAGAAACTTACCTTAGTGATAAATGGGGAATTCCTTTACAATAAGCGTTACTTTCTATAGCTTTCGGTTTCCATTTCACGGATATCCACGGACAACTTGTCACATGAGGCTATAGCTTTACGAGCGGTATCAAATACGCTGTTGCTAAGCGAAGCTTTCTGACCCGTACTTTTGCCTTCCAGTATTGAAACCGTTATATGGATAAAGCTTTTAGCCCCTTCGGGTAATACATAGTCGCTATAGCCTATAGCACGAGCCTTTACGGCATCAGGAGAAAACAAGCCGGATTCTGTGACCGCCTTATGCAGTTTTTCGGTTACACTCGAATCCTTGATATCTTTTTTTAAGTTATCGGAATATTCAATTATTATGTGCGGCATGTTTTTATTTTAAACTAAATTAATAAGAAGCATATTATATAGATAAAAAATATCAAAACGGCAAGAAATATTGTTTTTAGCAGCCTTTAGGATATGGGATAAATACCTGAGCTTGTCCTTTTTTGTTTATGTAGTCTATCCAGCCAATATTTCCTTCAGGAATGTCTTTTATTTTGATATCGCCATTACATAGCTTTGAAAAGCTTTCATTTTGGTCAACAAGTACTAACATACGGTTATTGTTCTTATCGATTTCTTTGATATATAGATCGGAACTGCCCGTATAATATCCCGTAGCTTCGTTGTTTGTACTATTGCTATATAAAGGTAAATTATAATATGATTGTATGATATTACTATGAGGGTCGTCAAAATAGCTTTTCCATGACACATAGCTATATAAAGTGTTTGGTTTTACCCAGCCATACTGAGTTTCAAGCCAACCGTCTTTTTCATTTACCGGTAAAACGGCTGTATCATAATCAATTAATATGGAATTTAGAGGCTTCTTTTCAGACTTTTCGTTATAAATATATATAAAATTTTCTGCACTTATTACTCCAATCTTTTCAGAGGAAGTGTTGGGATTTTTATATAAAGTGAGATTTTCAATTTCATTGGAGTTTTGGTTTTTATTGTAGAAGTCATATAATAAGTATCCGGTACTTAGTTCTATGTTATCATTGCCTAAATCGCTGCTTGAATGTAAATAAGGCGTGTTAGTAATTTCGTTGCCGTATGCGTTGTTATAAATGCCATTAGCTAATATTGCTATTAGGCATAGTTTAAATATGCTTTTAGATATTCTCATGATTTTTAAAATTCCTTCACTGCAACAGTCATTCCTTCAGTTGTGGGTATCATAATCGAACTGTATTTTTCAATATTTGCAAGGCGGCTATTAAATTCTTGCATTATTTTTATGGTTTCCTCCGGCTGATTGCGTACGTTGTCACCATATACAGAGCCGAACAGGAACGTATTATCGCCAATTATCAAGCCGCCTTTTCTTACGTTGCGTTCCGCCCAGTCAAGGTAATTACAGTAATTAGCTTTATCGGCATCAATAAATACCATATCAAACTGTCCGTGAGAGGATATTTTATCAAGGTTTGATAAAGCCTCACCATCAATTACGGTGATTTTATCTGCAACATTGCATTTTTCAAAGTTCCGAGTGCATATACCGGCTCGTTCCTTGCTTTTTTCCAGTGCGTAAAGCTTGCCTCCTTCAGGCAATGCCCTTGCCAGCCAGATGCTAGAATATCCGTTCAAAACACCAATCTCAACAATTTTTTGTGCATTTATCATTCTTGCCAGAGTGAATAGAGTTTTGCCTTCGTCAGCACCTATTTGCATACGCTTTTCATTGTCGGGCAGGTTGCAGCCGACACTTGCAAGTGCTTCATCGGTTTGTGCAAAAACCTCCCTTATATAATCTATGCGTCTTGAATCGACTTCTATTCTTGAATTTAGCATTTTATTTCCTTTACTATATCTGCCCCAGAGTTTTTATCTTTACCTTAGGGTGAATTTCATTTTGTGATAATACCACTGTAGAAGGGCGGAAACGTTCAACTACCGAGCGTACATACGGTCTGATTGACGGATTTACCAATAAAACGGGGCTTTCACCACGCATTTCATGCTGATTAAAGGCACGCTTCACGTTTGTGATGAACTCTTGTAATTTTGAAGGAGGAATAGAAAGCTGTCTGTCTTCGCCTTCACCCAGTCCTTCGGTGAACATTTTTTCCCAAAGTGAGGATAGTGCCAGAAGCTCAATCACATTATCGTCATTAACATTGTCAAAGCTTATCTGACGTGATAAACGCCCCCTTACATATTCGGTAATCAGGGTAACGCTCTTGGTAGATGCCGAAACTTCCGATATTGCCTCTAATATGGTAGGTAGGTCACGGATAGACACCCTCTCGGAAAGCAGGTTTTGTAATACACGCTGAACACCTCCGACAGACATTTTTTCAGGAACCGTTTCATCGACTAGTTTCTTATGCTCTTCGCCCAAGCCGTCAAGTAATTTCTGTGTTTCGCTATAAGATAATAGTTCGTTGATATTGTCTTTTGCTATTTCGGTAAGGTGGGTGGTAATCACCGTAGGAGGGTCAACAACGGTGTAGTTTCTAAATAATGCATCCTCACGTGAAGACTCTCCGACCCATTTTGCAGGAAGCCCGAAAGTCGGTTCTTTGGTTTCTTCACCCGGAATATTTATTTTCTGCCCTCTTGGATCCATTACAAGCAACATGTCGGGGCGAACCATTCCCCTGCCGCATTCAATA
Source organism: Pseudomonadota bacterium (assembly GCA_027620075.1). Taxonomy (NCBI): domain Bacteria; kingdom Pseudomonadati; phylum Pseudomonadota; species Pseudomonadota bacterium. The sequence continues at coordinate 259,219 of JAQCEY010000003.1, forward strand.
TCCTTTATCCTGATAACATATTCGTGGTTTTGGAGTTGCATATTATCCTGAATCCTGACAGACGGCATAACAAAGCCCATATCCTTTGCCATCTGCTTCCTTAAAGCCTTTATCTGGTCAGGCAGTTTATTGCCTTTTTCATAATTAATAAGAGGCAACAAACCGTAACCAAGCTCAAGTTTTATGTTCTCCAGTTGCAGGACGTTGGCAATAGGTTCTTCTTCAACGGCTTTTTGCTGCTCTTTTGCTTTTTCCTGTTTGGACTCTTCTTTTTTCACTTCCTCGTTCTGTTTGCCTTTTGCATATACGTTCCATGCGATGCCGCCAACCGAAGCCGAGATGAACAGGAACGGTACGGCAGGTATGGCAGGCATAAAAGCCATTAATGCCATAATAAAGCTGACAAGCCCTAGTGCTTGCGGGTGAGTTCCCAACTGCTTGAATATAGCTTTATCGGTTGAACCCCTTACTCCCGATTTAGAAACCAGTAAACCTGCCGAGGTGGAAACTATTAAAGCCGGTATCTGCGATACCAGACCGTCGCCGATAGTAAGTATAGTATATGATTCGATAGCCTGCGAAAAGCTAAGGTCACGCTGTACTATCCCGATTATCATACCGCCTATCAGGTTAATGAAAGTTATAAGCAATCCGGCAATGGCATCGCCACGCACGAATTTACTTGCACCGTCCATTGCTCCGAAGAATGTGCTTTCGTCCTCCAGTTCCTTGCGTCGTCTTTTCGCCTCGTCCTCATTTATAAGACCTGCCGATAAATCCGCATCAATAGCCATTTGCTTTCCGGGCATGGCATCTAAAGAAAAGCGTGCTGCAACTTCCGCAATACGTCCCGAACCTTTGGTTATAACTATAAAGTTAATGATAGTCAGGATACCGAATACTATAGCCCCGATAACTACCGAACCTGCCATTACAAAACCACCGAACGCCTCAATCACATGACCGGCGGAGGAGGGGCCTTCATGACCGTTTGCCAGTATAAGGCGGGTAGATGCTATATTGAGTGACAGGCGGAACATTGCCGCAACAAGCAATATAGTAGGGAAGGAACTAAAATCCAGTGCCTTATCAATAAATAACACCGTCATCAGTATCATAACTCCGAAAGTTATAGATACCCCCAGTAAAAGGTCTAACATGAAAGTGGGAACGGGAACAAGCAGGACAACCAGAATACCTATTATGCCCAACGCAAACATAATATCGGTATGCCGCATTATCTTATCCATTCCAAAGGGAAGGGAAGACACCTGTTTTGCTGCTACATCTTCTGCCATAGGTAGTAAGCTTAAATATTTAGCTATAAAAAGTTAAAACAAATTTTAGCTCCTACCTGGTGCAAGTAATTAAATGTAGTATATATATCTACGAATAACAACTATATTTAGTTTTTTTCCACAGATTTTATAGTCACTTTGAATTTAATTTACGTATTAAAAAAGTTTCCTAACTTTTTAAAATATGGATTCCACTATAATTTGTTTTACTAAACAAATTCGTGGAATGACAAATGTAAGTAATTAAAATCAAATTTAATATCGCTGCATAAAAAAAGAGAGGACTTAAACCCTCTCTTTGGTAAAATATTTTGCATATATTACGGGTTTATCCTTAAAGGGATAATTCCTGTGAAGCGTTCTCACGCTCGTCTTCAATGCTACTTCTGAAGTCCGCTGTCGTAGCACCTGATAAAATAGCAGCTACAGTTAGCGAGTTAGAAATGTTCTCTGAATTTGAACCGGTTATCGAATTTGAGCGTATGCTGCTTCCGTGACGGAAGTCTACACCTGAACTAGGGTCTTTTCTTTGTCTTAAATCATTATCGGACATAAATTATACTCCTTTTGAATTTTAATGTGTTATCCGAAGTTGTTAATACTATATATGACTATTTTTGTCAACTATTTATAGGTGTATAAAAAAGGGAGGCTAATGCCTCCCTTTGAAATTATTTGTTCTTTCATAATAATTATAGACGACCTGCACCGGCTGCTATTGAAGCAGCTTTGGATTCGTTAACCTGTTCTGCCTTTGTGCGGTTTTCTTTGGCAGCCCTTTCGGCAACTATGCGTCTGGCGATACCGGTTCTTTCAGGTTGTTGTTCGCTTTCTTCTTTAGACTCTCTAGCCTTTTGTTCTATTACTTCTTCTTTTTGTCCTAATCCTTCGGTAACATTTAAAGCCATATTCTGTCTCCTCATATGTATTTTATCAAATTAAAATTATGCATGTATGATGACCTGAAATTTTAAAATTATTTCAGAATCAGTAGTACCATAATAGGCTTTTATTAAGGATATTTTACAAAATCAATTTTTTGTTTTGTTACTATATTCATCTTTTGTCAGTGCCGTAACGGAAAGTGCGTGTATCCTGTCCTCAATTTCCTGCCCGAGTATTTTATATATCGTTTTATGCCTTGCCACCTTGCTTTTTCCGATGAAATCATCAGTTACAACTTCTATCTTAAAATGAGTTTCCCCACCTTCAATATATCCTGCATGCCCTTGGTGCTTGTGGGACTCATCTTCTACTTTTAGTTTGAAAATCGACAATTGTTCATTTAATTTTCGGTTTATCCTATCAAAAATAGTCATAAAAAACCTCCTTCGGTGTTGCAAAAATGTTTCAATTTGCAACCGAGTGTGTTATATTAGTGTACCAAAAGTATTATTTGGGAAGTTTATTATATTAATATATTTTAAAAAAACTAATAATATTACAATTATTTTGCTTGATAAACCTTGAGTTTATTGCTATCTACGGGTGCAAATGAAAAAATGGCACATAAGTTGCACATATAAACGATAGCAAATAATGCTAAAAAGGATTACATACGGGAGATTAAAATGGCAAGAAAAAATGAATTTACAGAGAAGATTGATACGTATATCGGTATGAAAATACATGAACTGCGGATTTCTATGGGTTTGTCCCGTCAGCAGTTAGCTGACAAAATAGGTGTAACACACCAACAATTACAAAAATATGAAAAAGGTACTAACCGTATCTCCGCAGGAAGATTGGCAGCTATAGCAAAAGCTTTGAATAAACCTGTGGCTTTTTTCTTTGAAGGTGTGGAAGACGATAACGGCGATATGCTGCCAAGTCAGCACCAAAGAATGTGTATTGAGGTTTCACGTAACTTTTTACGTATTAAAAACCCAATGCACCAAAATGCTATCAACCTTTTAGTTCGCACATTATCAGAGAACTAATTAAATATAGTATTTTTATTTTAGAGCTTTTATATTTATATAGGAGTTTTTTAAAATTTAATACTATATAAGTTATAGTTATGAAAGCAGTCGAGGTAGCGGGGGATAGCGTCCCTTTAAAGATAGGTAGTCGTGAAATTCCCGCTCCGAAACTCGGTCAGGTACTTATAGAAGTATGTGCCGCAGGTGTAAACCGAGCCGACATACTGCAAAGAAACGGCAAGTATCCTCCGCCTATAGGGGCTTCCGATATATTGGGGCTTGAAGTTTCGGGAATAATCATAGAAACGGGTGAAAACGTATCGTCTTTTAAAGAAGGCGATAAGGTTATGGCTTTGCTTGAAGGCGGCGGATATGCAAGCCATGTGATAGCAAATGAAGCCTGTATCCTGCCGATACCTCTCAATACAGACTATGTACAGGCGGCATCTTTGCCTGAGGCATTATTTACGGCATGGAGCAATTTATTTACATACGCCGATATGAAAAGAGGGGAAACCCTGCTTTTTCACGGCGGAACTAGCGGTATAGGTGTAATTGCTCTGCAGATGGCAAATCGGTTCGGGATAAAATCTATCGCAACGGCAGGCTCAAGGAAAAAATGTGATTTTCTGGAGATTCTTGGCGTTGAAAACGCAATTAACTATAAAGAACAGGATTTTGTCGAAATCGTAAAAGGTCTGGGCGGGGCAGATGTGGTGATTGATATGGTAGGCGGTGATTATTGGTCGAAAAACCTGAAAGTGCTAAAAGAAGAAGGTCGCCTGATATCCATAGCCATGATGGGCGGAGCTAAAGCCGAGGTTAATTTTGTTCCGTTACTGATAAAAAACCTTTCCGTAAAGGGTACTACTTTGCGTAATAAGCCTTTAGCATTCAAAAGGAAAATAAGGGACGAACTCATCGAATATGTTATGCCCATGATAGAAAACGGTGATATAAGACCGGTTATAGATACCGTATTTGAACTCGATGATGTGCAAAAAGCCCATAATCTAATGGAAACATCTGAGCATATAGGCAAAATTGTCTTGAAAATTGATTAAACAGCCTGTATAAGAAGTTTTTCCCCAATAGGATTGTTTTAATTTTTAAATCGGAGAAAACGATGACATTGCCCTTATTGCCGAAAGCGACCGCAGTTTGGTTGGTTGATAATACAGCTTTATCTTTTGGACAAATTGCCGAATTTTGCGGTATGCACCCTTTGGAAGTACAGGGAATTGCAGATGGCGAAGTAGCGTCCGGCATCATCGGTAAAGACCCGATAGTATCACACCAGCTTACCCGTGAGGAAATAGAGCGTTGTGAGAAAGACCCTAAAGCAAAGCTTAAATTACAAGCCGATACCGAAAAATATCTCAAAAAAGAAAAGAACAAGAAGAAAAGCAGATATACACCTGTTGCCAGAAGACAGGATAAACCCGACGCTATTGCGTGGATATTAAAACACTGCCCTGAGGCAACAGACTCGCAGATAACAAAGCTTATCGGTACTACCAAGAAAACTATCGAGGCAATCCGTACAAAATCGCACTGGAATTATGCGAACCTGACTCCGAGAGACCCTGTTTTATTGGGATTATGTTCACAAAGAGACCTTGATGTTTTGTTAAGGGTAGTGAATGAAGCTAAGGAAAAAAAGAATTCCGCTTAAGTTCATGACCGTTATACAATCTATAGATTCCCCGATTTATAGTATGTTAACTTTTCAAAAAGCATTGTCATACCTGCCTTGTTCGGGTATCTCTATAAAATTAAATAAAATCTCCCTATAATTTGCTTTACAAATGCACAGGGATGACAGCATTGTTGAAAAGTTAATGTGCTTAAATCGGATAATGACAGGGGAAAAACAAGATATTTAAACAAGTTTTGTATGACATTTTAATAAATCGTTAATAAAAAAAGCCTATAATTTTTTATATTGTTAACCATAGATTTTTTTGGACAAATACATGCATGTTTATAATTCTAAGAGTCAAGAGTCAAGAGTCAAGAGTCAAGGGTCAAGGGTCAAGGGTCAAGGGTCAAGGGTCAAGGGTCAAGGGTCAAGACCTGAGAAAGGCTTTACTCTGATTGAGCTATCTATAGTTATTGTAATTATAGGGCTTATTGTTGCGGGAGTCGTTGGTGGGCAGGCTTTGGTTGAGCAGGCTAAATTAAGGCAACAAATAGCCGATCTCAAAAAATATGAAATTGCAGTAAATACTTTTAAACTTGAATACAATTCAATTCCCGGTGATTTCATAAACGCAAATTCTTATTGGGGAGTAGCCGGTGGAGACGGGAACGGTAGAATGAGTAACTATGTTGCTGATATGTCTGATCCTAACCTTGAAGGGATTAAGTTTTTTTACCATTTATCATTAGCAGGATTATTAACTGAATCGTATAACGGCACATGGGAATTAGGTGTTGGTTACCCAAGTTTAAAAATTGCACCTTCAAAAGGACTTCTTGCAGGGGGAGGAATCGAAGGATGTTGTGCATCTGCTCACCAATTAAGTGTAGCATCAGCAACAAAGTTGCGTAAATTAGGCTTGTATATGGAGGTCTCAAATCCTGATTTAGTAGGGGGAGGGTTTAATGATCAAGTGGGTGTTTTAACACCTAGGGTAGCTTCTAATATTGATACAAAAATTGACGATGGAGTTGCAAGAACCGGAAAATTTGAATCTTATAGAGTTCTTCCAAATGGTGCTCCTTTATTAGATTGTCTTACAGGTGATGAAGGTGATTATGATTTAACGGGGAATACAGCCGGATGTATGAGCGGTTATATTATTTTTGATTAATCCTGCCCACAAAACTGTTGGAATTCCAAGGTAAGTCAGGCTCTTGTTCGAAGCATACGGATTGTACGATTAAAGATTTAAAACCATTTTAATTTTTTAAATATAGCAACCTGAGTGATAACCAATGCTAATAGCATTCCCGAAAACATCATAAATGCCGAGTTGTTTTCCGCACCCGGTATGCCTCCGACATTGATACCCAACAAACCGGTTAAAAATCCTAAAGGAAGGAAAATAGCCGCAATTACAGACAAAACATACATATTCTTGTTAAGCCTGTCCGACAGGATATTAGCCAGTTCGTCTTTTACTATCTGCGCACGTTCACGTATTGCGTCCAAATCTTCCACATAACGGGTTATGTGGTTATATGATTCCTGTAAATGCCTTTTGTCGGTATCGTTTAGCCAGTTAACGTCGCTCATACGCAACTGACCGACAGCGTCACGTTGCGGAGCCATATAGCGACGAAATACTATAGCTTTTTTGCGAACGTCAATTATTGACCCGCGTAATGCCGCATCGGCATTTTCTAAAACTTTCTCTTCAATATCATCGGTAGAATCGTCAAGTTCCGTTAAAACAGGTTCCATTCTTTCAAATAAGCGTGCAACCAGCATACATATAAAATGACCGGCATCTTTTGGTCCTTTTCCGGCTTTTATCTTTTCTTCAATGTCTAAAACCGCTTTAAGCTTACGTTTCCTGACAGATATAATACGGTGTTTGTCTATCCATAGGCGGATAGACACCATATCTTCGGGGTCGGAGTTTTCATTCAGGTTAACTCCTCGTAAGATAAGTATAACCCCGTCATCTATCTGCGTCATGCGAGGTCTTGTCTCTTCGGCAAGTAACGCTTCGATAGTGAGGCTGTCAAGGTATGATACCTCTTTTTTTATCCATTGTCTGGTTTCAGGCTGATTTGCGTCAAGATGAACCCATGACAGCTTTTTACTTTTTGTTTCCGCTACTATGTTCTCACCCGTAATGGGAGTAGCACCGCCCTTACCGTCAAAGCTATAAGCAAAAATAATGTTATCGTCCATATGTACCTTACCGTATATTCTATTATCGGTATTTATAATATGTAATAATATTTTACAAACCATAGTTTTTCTTTCGGCACCGGACTTCCGTAAGCTCGGATTATAAGAGCCGGATATTTTTATACATATATTTTGACACGAGCAAATCCTTAATATATTAACTTTATGGTGCTTAAATGTTGGAAATATAGGATAAACTATTCATGAAAAATACAAAGACAAAATCAGGTAGCAAACTGCCTTCAATTCCGGAAGATAAAGCTCCCGATATAAAAGTAGATGGTGATGTAAGGTCTTTTTTATTCACAGATATGGTTGAAAAAGCAAACAAATTAGGCGGAGCAAGTCAAATCAAGCGTCGCAGCAGAAGTGATGCCGTTACATCTGAAGAGGAAGCATTAAAAAAAGAACCTGTCAAAAAAACAGGTTTTGTTGAAAAGGTATCTGAAAAAAAATCTCTCCAAAAATAATGTGTATTAGTTAAAATATAATAATGAAGCAATAACCGAGTTAATTAGAGTTTCCGGTAATTTTAGTGACATAATTAATATAAAGGGAAACTGCAAAAAGTGCTAAAGCTACCATCTGGTGGGCAGATGCAAGCGGTATCGGAACTACATGTATTAATGTCAGCACCCCAAGGCAAAACTGTATTATCAATATAAAAAGCAAAAGGTTGGATACCTTATAAATAGGTGTCCTTCTTGCTTTTAACCAGAACACAAAAATAACCAGTGATAAGAATATAGCGATACATCTGTGGGTGAACTGTACGGTTTTTACGTTATCGAAAAAGTTGATATACCACGGCTCTACCTCAAGCAAGCCTTTCGGGACTATTGCCCCTTCCATCAGAGGGAACGTGTTATATATCAGTCCGGCATCAAGCCCTGCTACTAACGCTCCCCAAAATACCTGAACGAATATTAAAGCCGTAACAAAGTATGAGAATTTTTTTATACCTTTGGAGTTTATCAGCAATTGTTTATTCCCCATATATCTGCCAAGCCCCATCAGGAACAATATGGCAAATAAGATAAATGCCATGCATAAATGGAACGCAAGCCAATACTGGCTTACATGCGGAGTATCTTTAAGTCCGCTACTTACCATAAGCCACCCGACCACCGCCTGAAATCCTCCGAGGAACAAAACTCCGGTTAATTTTAATGCAAGCTTTTTATCAATTACTCTTTTATAAATGAAAAACACTAACGGAATAAAAAATACCAATCCGGTAATCCTTCCGGCAAGCCTGTGTATGAATTCCAGCCGGAATATCCCCTTGAACTCGTCTAGCGTCATACCGTAATTTATATGTTTGTATTCGGGGCTTTTCCTATATCCTTCGTAATGTTCCAGCCAGTGGCTTTGTGTCAATGGAGGCAGCCACCCAGTAACGGGTTTCCACCCTGTCATTGAAAGCCCTGACTCGGTAAGCCTTGTAACACCGCCTATACCCACCATCATAGCTACCATAAAACAACATACGAACAGCCATAGGGCTATTTTCCTGTTATTTGAATTACCGACCGTATCATAAGGTGATAATTTGCTTTTCTTATTTACTATTGTAGCCATGACTTATAAAATCAAACCTTGCACTATAATCTTTCGCTGATATATGTATCTGTATATTTTTTAAGAACTATATAAAAAGATGACAAAAAGTCTAGAATTAAATATTCCTGACGATAGCAGGATACGGCTTATAAGATACTGGATATTACTGGCTGTTGCGTCATTGGCAGCGGCAGGCTTGTATTCTTTGCCTCCCGTAATATTAAGGGGATCTTATTTTTCCGATAAATTTGATGTTGAGCATATTTTTGCCACTGCACTTGTGGTGCATGTTGATTTGTCCGTATTGGTATGGTTTTTATCCATAGCAGGAGCGTTATGGAGTTTTTTGGCATGTCCTGCTTATTATAAAATATACAGGACGGCTTTTATCATAGCGACAATAGGTGCGGTAATGATAGCCATTTCACCGTTTATCGGTGAAAGTTACCCGATAAAGAATAATTATGTCCCGATGCTGCATAACCCTGTTTTCATAATAGGTTTAAGCATATTTGCAACCGGCATATTGTTCCAGATGTTCCTTACCCTTGCTATGTTCGAAAGGATTAAAGAAAGCATTTTGAGTGCGGGAATATATATTTCTGCGGTAATAACCCTGATTGCTGCGGTTTGCTTTTTTATAGCACACCACAAAACCCCCATACCGATGGTTAAAGACGATTTGCACCATTATTATGAAGCAATTTTCTGGGGAGGCGGTCATATTTTGCAATATACATTTACCGCATGTATGCTAATTATATGGCTATATATCGCAAACGCCTGCAAAATAAAGCAGTTACTGCCGAATGCCGTTATTTATACACTTTTGGTTTTTAACCTTATCATTACCATACCTTCGCCGTTATTTTATTTTTCGGATAATGCCTACAACCTTTTTACCCAACAAATGCGTGGAGGCGGCGGTGTATCGGCATTATTTATCGGAGGTGCTATAATATTCGGAGCGTTTTCATCTAAATTAAGTAAGGAAGTACCGCATGCCATAAAGGCAAGCCTTATTTTATCTATAATACTGTTTGGCTATGGCGGCATACTCGGCTATATGATAAGCGGAGTGAACGTTACTATACCTGCTCACTATCATGGTTCGATAGTAGCCGTAACCCTTGCGTTTATAGCGTTTTGTTACCGGGTGCTGCCGAAAGTAGGGTATGGCACGATAAAGGGCAGATTAGCTACATCACAGCCATATATTTACGGCATAGGGCAGATATTACATATAACAGGTTTAGCGTGGATGGGCGGCTACGGTGCGTTACGTAAATCTGCGGCATCTTCGCATGAAATAACTAACGTTTTTCCAAAATTGATGTTCTTTGCGGGCGGCTCTATGGCTATCCTCGGAGGGCTGCTTTTTATAATAGTAGTGTTCCGTTCTATAACGGTTTCAAGCCGCAAATCCCGATAATGAGTTTCATGTGCCAAAATGGGACACTTTCCACATAACCGCCTGAAATATCAGGACTTCATTATATACGTAAAGCATTGTTATTGAAAACCTGACGATAATGAAAATTATCAAACTGTTTCAAAATGCAAAATGGAACATACAAAGTATCGTCGCTTTTCCTTGACACAAGTGCATCTGATAGGGTATAATTTAATATGAATTAAGTATAAAATTACGCTTATGCGATTAAAAAAATTAACAAATCGTATTTTTTAAAATAACTTTAATATTTTATTATCATAATATCAAAGTTATATATCTTATATAATAAAATAAATGCACAAAAACGGGCGTCAAAGGCAGAAAAAATCATGAAAATAACAAATTTATACTATAAATTTTTACAATCATTTTTAGTATTAACTCTGTTTTTAACGGTTTTTTGCTATAGCGCCACAAGTAATGCAGCCAACTATAATTTTATTATAAATCAGAATAATGGCACCTTAAACCTTACAACAACACCTACATTTGTACCGGGAGCTAGTGGACTGACGCTAGAAAGAAAAGTAAGATTTGCTCCGGACGCATCATACGTAGCTGTCGGTACATTATTTGGCTCTCCTTTTGATTGGGGACCTCTCACTCTTGCTTCGGGAGATTATACATTCAAGGTTTCAGACCCTCTCTTGGGTATAGCGGAAACACATGATATTGTTGTAAAAACTCATGCGAGTGACAGGTTTATTTTTGATTACACACTTTCCGGCAGCAACCTTAGCGTTCAATTACTGCCTGGCACAGAACCTTTTGGCGATGGAGCGGGTAGTTTTGTTAACAAAATGACCCTAGAATATAAGTTGGCCAGTGCTCCTGTCGCAGCTTACACAGCTATAAATACCTATAATTATGCAACGCAGCCAGGTTCATACAACCTATTATTCAGCACCTCTCTTCCAGCCGGAAACTATAATTTAAGAGCTACAGCCGAATACACCGTACCACTGCCGGCAGTAAAACCTCCACACAGTCAAACTATTGACATGTTTATAGGGCAGGCAAGTGCCACTCCTGCCGGTGGCGGAGGCTTTCCGTCAATTGCTAACGCATTTACGTTTGACGATCTATCTGAAAATAGCGGTAATCTCTTAATTACGACCACTTACACAGGTTCCCTACCTCTGGAATCGGTGAAATTATTTATGGAACGACCTACCGCACCGGGTGTTTGGGAAGAAGTCGGTGCCATAATCACCTCTCCGCCAGCTACTATTACATGGGATCATCTGACATATCCTCTTTTAGCCGGACTGCCTAGCGGAATGTATAATTTCAAGGTTGAGGGTGTTTCATATAACCCTTCTTCTCCTACATCAAGATTCAATCCTTTTGCCGAAACGCCGTTTGAAGTTATAGGTAGTATTTTAGATATTGCCACAGAGGAAATAACATTCGGTAATATCGGAGTTGAAGTAACCGTACTTGACCCTAGCGTCACTGTTAGTGCCGTAAAGCTATACATAAAGGATATAAGTACGGCTACGTGGGATCCGGTCGGTCACTTCATCAGGGAAGATACAACAAGCGTAGGCGGTCCGTTCTTATGGGGTTCGAAAAACCCTACATTTAACGATATAAAACTTGAAAAACTTGATCCGGGTGACTATACGCTGAAAGCCGAGACTGAAATCGCTAACCCTAACGGATCGGGAACCATCATAATTGATAAAGAACTTGATTTTACCGTATTCGGTACGCCTATAGAGTTCTCATATGATGAAGTTAATAAAGATATCGGTATCGAAATAATTCCTGTGACAGCTTTGAATGCCAACGTAAATAATATATCGCTTTTTATAAAAGGAATATCAGAACCGGATAGTGCTTACCAACTGGTTAGGCACGATTCTACACCAGGTTACGAGTTCGGCATTCTGGATGTTTTTTATGACGACACATTATTAATGAACATGGCTTTAGGTACATATAATGCTAAAGTGGAGCTAACTGCAACCGGACAAGGCGACCCGGCAAATTACGTTCAATGTGATGCAAATACGGGCGTAGTTACAAATTGTCTTATAAGCCATGATGCAAGTACTAACACCGTAGAATTACTATACGAGGAAGTCTTCGAATTTCAAGTTCAGGATATTGTAACAGATGCCGCACTTGTAGCTCTTTTAGACGAACTTTTTGCAAAAGAGTTTGAATTTGAGGTAAAGATTCTTAATAGTGAGTTCTACTCTCCTAGTGAAAATTTAAATCACGTCGGTGTAAGGTTAATTCCAAGCACTAACATTGATCTTGCCGAAGTAAACTGGGTAAATCTTAGAATAGCAGCGGTTCCACCGGGAATGTCGGGCGGCACTCCCGTTATCCAGCAGCATAATAGTAACAATCCGGCAGATTGGGTATGGGGTCTTTTCTATATGGGTGGTACGGCACATCCTAGTTTGTTGAATTTACCTGTGGGCGAATATATTATTCAATCAGAGATTAATATGACCAACAGAACCGTTACTAAGCAGGAACGGATAAGGATATCCGATGATGTAGAAACCGATGGTTCGATTTTAGGTGACAGGGTCGGTACACCGATTGATATTCCTTAATATAATCGGTGTGGCTCTGTCGCATCTGTTGACAAATTACGTGGAAATATATCCCTGGGCTTTGCTGGCTTTTCAGTTGCGATTAGTGAAGTAAATTGGTAGTAATTACTTTGCTTATTTGTTGTGGTGTTTAATTGGTTTTTTCTGATCATATTCACTGTTTCTATTCCTGCTATTGTTATTCCGGCACTTGCAAATGATTTAAATCCCGGCATCGGCCGGACAATTCGTTTGATAAACCTATGGTCTCCTTCAATCCGATTATTCAGATATTTGTTCTGCCTTATCTCAATTTCAGCCTCATTATTTTCCTCATACTCGCTGTTAATATCCGCCACAGCATAAGTGTTCGAACCACTTTTGTCGATATTGACCTTCGCCGGTTTTCCGTTTTGTCGGATAGCTTTTCTGAAAAATGCTTTTGCTGCCACCTTATCTCTTTTAGCCCGCAGAAGAAAGTCGATAGTATAGCCATATTTATCAACAGCACGGTACAAATATTTCCATTTTCCACGAACCTTAATATAGGTCTCATCCATACGCCAGCTGTCTGAAACAGATTTCTTGCACAGCCTAAAACGCTTATCCGGCAAAGGAATAAAACGGATCATCCGGCGATGAACCGTGGCATGATCAAGTGTAATGCCACGCATCTCACACAGTTCTTCAATGTCACGATAGCTCAATGCAAAACGGCATTTCATATAAACCGCTGTTAATATTATATCAGCCGGAAATGAGAAGCCTTTAAAATAACGCAGCAGTTTAGCGGCAACTTTCATCCTAAATACTCTCCAACAACATAAAACACTGCTAATACCTAAACGATAGAGCCTTAAACGTCAACACATGCGACAGAGCCGAACTATCTTAGGAAAATTATTTTCCATTTAAACTCCAGTTATAATCAAAATAATCGTCTGTCTTTTTATCGCTGGCTTGTGGCAGATGGCGGTGAATAAATTTCTCCACACCCTTTTCACCACCAAAATCTTCTGCAAACCATTTGAATATTTCCGATATTTTCAAGCCGGAGTTTGTGATTAATACACCTTTGCTTTTGTTGGTGAGGAATAACGTTGTTTGCTCATCCAGTTGGCTTTCTAGCTCTTCTGCCGTATATGGTTCGGCGCGTAAATCCGGACAAGAAAGCGATGCGCAATTAATGGCGACATGGATTCTGGGATCATTCATCGGGCGGAGAATCTGGTGTTCTATTTCATCAAGCGTATAATTTTTGCCGTGGATTTCCCAATCATGGCTTTTCCATACATTCTTAAACAGGCTACCTTGGTTTCTGATGCTTTCGGTTTCACCGGTTTTAATAATCAGGTCAACCGTCAGAAGGTTATAGGCATTAATCCAGAAAGCCATTTTTTCGTTGCCGGAGAGGGTTTTAGGGTTTATTTGCTGGAATGACTCCAGTGCTTTTTTATGCAACGGGTCTTTGCCCCAGGATGCATAATCCACCAGCATTGCTTTTATTCCCTGCTTTTCTCCTTCCTGTACGTATTTTGCAAGCAACGTGCCGTAATCAGTTATATATGCATGTTTTTTATCGGCATGAGCCAGAGGTGCTGTAACTAATGCAAGCAGGACAACGAATAAATAGGATAAGTTTTTCATGGGCATAACCTTCAACATTTTTCACAAATCTGTTTAACGTTTGTTCGATTTACTTTAGGTTGAAAGTTACATGACCTCAAAATTTAATGGACAGGTATGGATTACAGCGATGACAGGGAAGATAAATTTGTACAGTTGATGCACCGCGCACAAAGTGGTGACCATGCTTCCTATACAGAACTGTTACGCTCCATCACTCCGCTTATTCGTGGCTTTATTTATAATCGTATCGGCAATGGCGCAGATCATGACGATATCCTGCAGGAGGTGCTGCTGGGCATCCATCGCGCTAGCCACACCTATAACACTGACCGTCCTTTTACAAACTGGATGTTTGCTATTGCCGATCACAAGGTAAAGGATTATTTACGCGCCCATTACCGCAAAAAAGCCCTGAAAGAGGTGGATTTTGAAAAAATCGAGGATTTTATTGCCGCTCCTGTAACTTCTGAAGCATCTCCAGGCGAAAGACTTAGTGAATTACTTGATAAACTGCCTGAGAAACAGAGGAAAATTGTCCACATGATGAAGATTGAAGGATACTCGGCTCAGCAAGTAGCAAAAACAATGGATATGAGCGTTTCTAATGTAAAAGTGACGGCTCATCGTGCTTATAAAATATTGGTTGCTAGCGGGCAAAAGAAGGAAGAAGTATAATGCAAACGGAAGACTTTATAAAAACATTAGCAAAAGAAGGAGCCAGAAAGCCTTTTCCGTGCCCCTCAAAGGTGACGTTTGGCTGGCTTCTGGCGATATTTGCGTATTTCGGCTTGCTGATCGCTTTTTATGGCTTCAGGCCGGATATGTCTATAAAGCTCACCCAGCCTGTATATTTAGTTGAAATTATCGGAATGGCGGTAACGGCTATCATGGCCGCATGGGCGGCAAGTTGGCTTGCCCTGCCGGATACCAATCAAAAATCATGGGTGCGGTTTTTACCGTTTATTCCGCTGGCATTCCTAATGGGTATGCTTGTCTATGGCATGTTCACCAACAGCTCGCTAACACTCACCGAGTGCCTGAAATTAGGACGCTATGACTGCATTGTGCGTATCATTCTTTACAGCCTGCTTCCGGGTGGCCTGATGTTTTACACCATACAAAAAGCTGCGCCGGTACTTTGCTGCTGGGCTGGAACTATGGCGGGATTATCAGTTGCCAGTTTTGGTTACATCCTGCTGCGCCTTATCGGAAAAAGTGATGATCCGACACAATTGCTTGTGTGGCACTTCCTGCCTGTTTTCCTGATTATGGCTATCGGCATGATAATCGGGAAAGTCTATCTTGGCCGAATCTGGCAGTCTTAAAAATTTTATCTAACTTTTTTTCGCGGTTTGTAACTTTCGCCTGTACCCGTGGCGAACGTACCCATACGAACATTAAAAAATTGCAGGGAATTCATGGAATTATATATCATCATAGCAGTTATCCTTCTGGCCTTTTTAAGCTTTGCCAATGGTGCAAATGATGTCTCAAAAGCAATAGCGACGCTTGCCGGGGCGAAAGTGACTTCCATGCGTAAGGCGGTGATGTGGGGGACGCTCTGGACATTAGCCGGAAGCATGAGTGGGCTGTACTGGGGTGCTGCTATCATTAAAAATATCACCGAAAATATTTATACCACCCAGCCTGATTTCTCCTTTGCCATGGCATTTGCTATCGGTCTGGCTCCAGCACTTTGGGTGATACTTGCCACATGGCGTAAATGGCCGGTATCAACAACCCATGCCGTGGTGGGCGGATTGCTTGGCGCAGGTGTAACAGCTCTTGGAGCATCAGGCATTGCATGGGGCTCTACCTTATCTAATATTGCCTTGCCGCTTCTGGTCAGTCCATTTTTGGCTATCGGTCTTGCGTATCTATTAAGTCCACTATTGCAAAAAACGGCTACCACTCTTGAAAGGGTGCGTTTCTGTCTTTTGCCAACACCAAAACTTGCGTTTGTGACTGCCAACAAGATGCAGACGGTTGAAGCAGAAAGTTGCATCGTGTGTGACTGTAACAGCCCGGAAGCAGCGGCAAATCACAATATTGCCGTTTCAGTTGACCACATGCACTGGCTGACCAGCGGCATGCTTTCTTTCTCGCGTGGCTTGAATGACACGCCGAAACTGATTGCGGTTATTCTTCCCTTCCTGCTTGCTGGTGATATGGCCAAAGAATCCATAGGCTGGATGTTTTTGGTTTCTGCCATCGCCATGGCCTCAGGTGGATTGCTGGTTGGAAGCCGTATCACGGAAGTGCTTGGCTTCAAAGTGACTGAGTTGGATCACACGCAAGGATTCTCCGCAAACGCCGTGGCAACTTTTTTGGTATTATTTGCCAGCAAGTTAGGTTTGCCGGTTTCTACCACGCATGTGTCGGCCTGCTCTATCATGGGGCTGGGATTATCTGATGGAAAAGGCGTAAATAAAGAGACGGTATTCTCCATGCTGTTTGCGTGGGCGGTGACTGTGCCTTTATCGGCATTATTTGCAACAATCATTTATTTTATGGCAGGGACATTATGAATAAAAAAATAATAAAAATCGGATTGCTTATCCTGTTGGCTTCTGCCATTGCCGCCTTCTTTGCGTTGGATTTAGGACAATATGCCACGTTAGATTACGTCAAAGGGCAGCAGCACAGTTTGCTTGAATATTACGAGCAGAACACAGCTCTGGTGCTGGCTATCTTCGGGCTTACCTACGTTCTGGTAACGGCGTTGTCTCTACCTGCTGCCGCTGCACTTACCTTGCTGGGTGGTGCTTTATTCGGATTGCCTGTGGGGTTGGTGATAGTTTCTTTCGCTAGCACGATCGGCGCAACACTGGCCTTTTTGATGGCGCGGTTTCTGGCACGTGATTATGTGCAGAAAAATTACAGCAAGCAACTATCTAAAATTAACGCAGGCTTTGAGCGTGAAGGTGCTTTTTATCTGTTTGCCCTGCGCTTAGTTCCGGCGTTTCCGTTCTTCATGATTAATGTGGTTATGGCGTTGATGCCGATTAGAACCTGGACATTCTATTGGGTAAGCCAGCTTGGTATGTTGCCCGGCACGGCGGTTTATGTCTATGCAGGGACGCAACTGGCGCAGATTGAATCATTTTCTGACATTGCTTCGCCCTCATTATTAATAGCTTTTGCGTTGCTGGGACTATTTCCACTGATTGCCAAAAAGCTGGTTCAATTTATTCGTAAGGAGAAAATCCATGAGTAACTATGATTACAATATTATCGTCATTGGTGGCGGTTCTGCCGGACTGGTATCAAGCTATATCGCAGCAGCGGTGAAAGCCAAAGTCGCCCTTATTGAAAAACACAAGATGGGCGGTGATTGCCTCAACACCGGCTGCGTACCAAGCAAGGCACTACTACGCTCTGCAAAAATGCTTTCCTATGCCAAACGTGCGAAGGAATTTGGCTTTAAAAAGGCAGATATAGAGTTTGATTTTAAAGACGTGATGCAGCGTGTGCAGAGCGTCATCAAAGCCATTGAACCGCATGATTCACGGGAGCGTTATACCAAGCTAGGTGTAGATTGCATAGAGGGCGCAGCAAAAATCACCTCACCGCATAGTGTTGAGGTAAATGGCAAAACACTCACCGCACGTTCCATTATCGTTGCTACCGGAGCACGTCCAATGGTTCCACCGATTCCCGGACTTGATAAAATTGATTACCTCACCAGTGATAATGTCTGGGAATTAAAAGAATTACCTAAGAAGTTAGTGGTGCTTGGCGGTGGGCCGATTGGTTCGGAAATGGCGCAGGCTTTTGCACGATTAGGCGCGGAAGTTACCTTAGTAGAAATGGCTCCACAAATCCTTATCCGCGAAGATGAGGAAGTCATCAAACTGGTAACAGAAAAATTTACCAAGGAAGGCATAAAGGTACTGGCCAACCACAAGGCTAAGGAATTCAAAGGAAACACCCTCGTTTGTGAATATGAAGGCAAGGATGTTGAAGTCGCATTTGATAAGGTGATTGTTGCTCTTGGGCGTGCTGCCAATACCAGTGGTTTTGGCCTGGAAGAGCTTGGCGTAGAATTGCGTGGCAATAAAACGATAGAGGCCAACCCATTCCTGCAAACCAACATCCCAAGCATTTATGTCTGCGGTGATGTGACAGGCCCATACCAATTTACGCATACCGCAGCGCATCAGGCGTGGTACGCTTCTGTCAATGCGCTGTTCGCACCTTTCAAAAAATTCAAAGCAGATTACTCTGTCATCCCTTGGGCAACCTTCACTGATCCGGAAGTTGCGCGTGTGGGCTTAAATGAAAAAGATGCCAAGGAAAAGAATATTCCTTACGAAGTTACCACTTACGGCATTGATGATTTAGACCGTGCCATTGCCGATTCAGAAGCGCATGGGTTTGTCAAAGTGCTGACCGTACCTAATAAGGATAAGATTCTCGGCGTGACTATTGTCGGTACTCATGCTGGTGATCTGATTGCCGAATATATACTTGCTATGAAGCACGGCATCGGCCTGAACAAGATTCTTGGCACAATCCATATCTACCCGACACTGGCCGAGGCTAATAAATATGCAGCAGGTGAATGGAAAAGAGCGCATGTGCCAGCTTTTGCCATGAAAATATTAGAAAAATTCCACGCTTGGAGAAGGTAAATGAAGACGTTTGAAGCGGCACTCCGCGAACATAATATTGAGCTAAAGCGCGATGCTATCAAGATTTTACAGGTCAATATCGGCAAGCGCTGTAATCAGGCGTGCCATCATTGCCATGTGGAATCAGGCCCCAACCGCACCGAAAACATGGAGCTGGAGACGGTGGAGCGTCTGCTGGAGTTGCTCAGAAAAGAGCCGCAAATTCACACGGTGGACATTACCGGCGGTGCACCGGAATTGAACCCGCATTTTCGTTATTTTGTAACCGAGATACGCAAAATGGGTAAAGAGGTCATCGACCGCTGTAATTTAACAGTATTTTTTGAAGAGGGGCAATCAGATACACCCGAATTTCTGGCAGAAAACAAGATACAAGTGGTCGCCTCTTTGCCTTGCTATAAGGAGGATAATGTCGATGCCCAGCGCGGCAAAGGTGTATTTGGCAAAAGCATTACTGCCTTAGAAAAATTAAATAGCCTTGGCTATGGTAAAGAAGGCTCAGGGCTTATCCTTAACCTTGTTTATAATCCCGTTGGCGAGTATTTGCCACCAGCTCAAGCTAAGCTGGAAGAAGATTATCACGCGCACCTGAAGGATGAATTCGGCATTGTATTTAACCATCTTTTTACCATCACCAACATGCCGATTAAGCGCTATGCCCATATGCTGGAGCGTGATGGCAAAATGAAAGATTATATGCAGCTCCTTATTGATAATTTCAATCCGCAGGCGGCAAAAGGCGTGATGTGTAACGAGCTGGTGTCTATCGGCTGGGATGGGCAGATATATGACTGCGACTTCAACCAAATGCTGGAGATTCCGCTTAACTGGAAACCATGTAATGTCTGGGATATTGAGCGCTTCAGTAACATTGAATCCGGCATTGCCGTTGCCAGCCATTGCTTTGGCTGTACAGCGGGCTCGGGTAGTTCATGCGGAGGTGCGCTGCTATGAAAAAACTTATATTAATAGCTCTTATCACCCTAATGCAGGCTAACATTGCCTATGCTAATGATGCCTGGAAATCCGAATGGCCAAATACGGACTTTAGCAAAACAACCATTGATTTTAGTGAGGTTATGTCTGGCGGCCCACCCAAAGACGGCATTCCTTCCATTGATAATCCTGTATTCAAATCGGCGAAAGAAATCAAAGATATTGCCGATAAAGAACCGGTAATCAGTCTGGATATTAACGGTGATGCGCGGAGCTACCCCATCCGCATTTTAATGTATCACGAGATTGTTAATGATATGGTAGGTGGCGTTCCCGTATCAGTCACCTATTGTCCGCTATGCAATGCCTCGCTCACCTTTGAGCGGACATTGGATGGCAAGGTGTTGGATTTCGGCACCACCGGCAAATTACGCAAATCCGACATGGTGATGTATGATCGGCAAACCGAAAGCTGGTGGCAGCAATTTACCGGTGAAGGGATTGTTGGCGAATATACTGGCAAGAAACTAACGCTTGTGCCTTCACGTATTGAGTCCTTCGCTCTGTTTAAAGAACGTCATCCACAAGGAAAAGTGCTGGTTCCAAATAATCCAAACGCAAGGCCATACGGCAACAACCCCTATGCAAGCTATGACTCTTCCCAGTGGCCGTTTTTGTTTAAGGGCGAATATGATGGCCCAGTGCCACCGCTTTCAAGAGTGGTTGCCGTCGGCAATGATGCGTGGCCGCTTTCACTGTTAGAGGAGAAGAGGCACATAGAGCGTAACGGGTTGGTGATAAGTTGGCAAAAAGGTCAGCACTCTGCCCTAGATAGCCACGCAATTAACAAAGGTCGCGATATAGGCAATGTCACCGTGCAAAAAGACGGCAAAGATGTGGTTTATCACATTCCCTTTGCCTTTGCATTTTTGGCCTTCAATGACGAAGGAATAATTCATACGGAAGCAAGCAATGGAAAATGAAATAGCATTACGTTTGGGTTTTTTCTTCGGAGTGCTGGTTATTATAGCACTGGTGGAATATTTGCGTCCGAAACGTAAGCTGGAAATCAAGAAAACAACACGCTGGACTAGGAACCTATCCATAGTGGCTATTGATAGTGTGGCTGTCCGGGTGTTGGTTCCCTTTACCGCCGCAAGTGTGGCCGTTTACGCAGAGCAACAGCAGATCGGGCTGTTTTATGCACTATCCATGCCGCTTGTTCTATCCGTTATTGTTTCAGTTATTCTGCTTGATCTGCTGATTTATGCCCAGCACGTGGCCTTTCATTATATCCCGCTATTCTGGCGTCTGCACAAGGTGCACCACATCGATCAGGAAATTGATGTCACCACCGGAGTTCGTTTTCATCCGGTCGAGATTATACTTTCCACCCTTATTAAATGCACAGCAGTGTTGTTGCTAGGCGTTCCATTTATCGCAGTGGTGATATTTGAGATTCTCCTCAATGCCACCTCGCTATTTAACCATGGTAATATTAATCTGCCTGCGAAAATGGATAAATTCCTGCGTCTGTTTGTCGTCACGCCGGATATGCACCGCGTGCATCACTCGGTCATCATAAAAGAAACCAACAGCAATTTTGGTTTTAACCTGCCGTGGTGGGATAGATTGTTTAAGACTTATCGGGCGCAGCCGGAGCGTGGTCATACGAAGATGGAAATCGGACTAAAAGAATACAGGGATGCAAGAAAAACCGGACTTACCGCCATGCTTGCCATTCCATTTTATAAAAAATCATAAAGTAACGGAGTAATTATGACTAAAACAAACACAGTAACCAAAAGCGTGCAGGAATATTACGGAGAGGTTCTAAAAACCAAAGAAGACCTCAAAACCAGTGCCTGCTGCCCCATTGATGCCATGCCTGTGCATTTGCGCCCCTATATGGCGAAGGTGCATGAGGAAGTGCAGGAAAAATTCTATGGCTGCGGCTCACCTATTCCGCACGCACTAGAGGGGCGAACCGTGCTTGATCTGGGCTGCGGCACCGGGCGTGATGTCTATACCGCCTCACAGCTTGTCGGTGAAAAAGGCCATGTGATCGGCGTGGACATGACGGAAAACCAGCTTGCCGTTGCCAAGAAATATATCGGCTATCACATGGATAAGTTTGGATTTAAAAAGCCTAATGTCACGTTCCATCAAGGCTATATCGAAGATTTGAAAGCACTTGGTATTGAAGATAATTCGGTAGATGTGGTGACATCCAACTGCGTGATTAACCTCTCACCAAACAAAGAGGCTGTATTTAAAGAGATTTTCCGTGTGCTTAAACCTGGTGGAGAATTATATTTTTCAGATGTATTTACTGGCAAACGAGTGCCGGAAGATTTAACGCACGATCCTGTGTTGCTTGGCGAGTGTCTGGGTGGCGCAATGTATATCGAGGATTTTCGACGCATGCTTCGCAATATTGGCTGCTTCGATTACCGCATTGTCACCAAAGGCGCAATTACCTTAAACGATTCGGAAGTGCAGCGCAAAGCCGGAATGATTGATTTTTATTCGATGACAGTCCGCACTTTCAAATGTGATTTTGAAGATATCTGCGAAGATTACGGCCATGTCGCGTATTACAACGGCACGATTGAAGATAGCCCACACGCCTTTGTACTAGACGACCATCATATTTTCAAGAAAGGCCAGCCGGTTCCTGTATGCGGCAATACAGCCAAAATGCTGATGGAAACGCATTACGGTGTTAACCCGCATACAATAATGACCCACTTGATGGGTTAATCTGCGTTCAAAACTGACCCACCTTATGGTGGGTTTTTTGTTATGTAGTTGATCCATTATTATCAACCTATACTGTTGTTATTTTAACCGTAAGCATCCGGTGAAGGCGGTCTATAATAGATAATTTGCATTGATATTATATTTCTCATTGAACATAACACATGAGGATATAAAAATGAGCAAATCCAGAGAATCGACGATAGATGCATTTAGTAAATCAGAGATATTGTCAGAATCATATGAGCCTGGAGCAGTTATAGCCGATGTTGCCCGTCGACATGGTCTTGAGCCCAGCGTATTATATGGTTGGCGAAGCGAAGCCCGTCAATCAGGTGCTATCAATCAGCCTTCAGATTTTGTTGAGGTTGGTGTTTCTGATGATGCCTCTTCTCCTGATAAAGCAGATATTCATCGCGTTTCCATAGATTTCAGTCATTGCAGCCTATCTGTTGAAGGTAAGATCACATCTGAATCATTATGCGGTATATTAAAGTTGTTGGGGGAGTGATGCTAAATTTAAACGGCAATATAAAGATCTATTTAGCGACAGGTCATACAGATATGAGAAAAGGAGTTCATAGCCTTTCTCATTTGGCCGAGTCTGTTTTATCGCAAGAGTTTTGTACAGGAGCACTGTTTGTATTCAGGGGTAAGCGTTCAGACCGACTAAAGATATTATGGTATGACGGTCAGGGCTTTTGTATGTATTACAAGTTACTTGATCAAGGCAAATTTACCCGGCCGAAGTCTGAAGGATGTAAGTCTGTCAGTATAACATCGGCTCAACTTTCTATGTTGTTAGAGGGCATAGATATATAGGCTGAATATGTTGTATTTATTGGCATTACGGCTTGTTTGCGGCTTGTATTTGTGCTATAAAACGGTATGAATATTACTCCTCAAAAACTGCCTTCCGATATAAGTATTTTACAGGGAATCGTAACTAAACTTATGTTGGAAGTTTCGCTTCTTAATAGCGAGAATAAGTCTCTATCAGATCAACTTCGTCTTTTGAAGAAGAAGATGTACGGTAGTTCATCTGAGAAGTTATATAATCTTGTTGATCAGCTAGAGCTTCAGCTTGAGGATAATAAATCAGTAACAGCAGCATCTGAACTTCCCTTGTTGAAAGAAGAAGAAAAAACGAAGGATAAAGCCAAGCGTAAGCCGTTACCTTCGGACCTTCCTCGTGAAGATGTGGTGATAGAGCCGATAACACAATGCTCCCAATGTGGCGGTGATAACTTCCGTAAGATAGGTGATGATGTAACCGAGAAACTTGAGGTTAGACCTGCATCATTCTTCGTTAAGCGTTATATCCG